>CADCTF010000102.1 GCA_902805655.1 uncultured Acidimicrobiales bacterium | reverse complement strand
ACGGTCGGTCTCGATGGGCCCGACGCGCACGACCGACCGCAGGGTCCTGTAGGGGTTCATCGGGGCTCGGACCTCCGGAGCAGTGTTCGTGACCTGCGCAGAATGCGACTGCTCACGTTCTGAGTGCGCCGCCGGTCCGCCGGGCACCATCAGGGGACTGCGCGTAGAACGAGGAACGGTAGACGTTCGCCTGCCGCCGAAGAGCGGAAGTCAGGGGCGTTACGCCTCGCAGTCGACGGCGACGCGAAGCGCCGCGCAGACCTGCGCCGAGCGATCGCGGCTGAGTCGCCCGAGGCGCTGGACGAGAGCCGACGCGGCCACGCTCTCGAGCGAATCGAGGTTCACGGCCGAACGCCTCGGCACAGGGTCCTCCCCCGGCTCGAGGACGACCTCGCTGGGGAGGCCACGGATTGTCGTCGTACAGGGGCCGACCAAGGTGCGTCGAAGCCGAGGGATCGCCGCATCACGGGACAGGACGACGACCGGACGACGCCCGATATCGGGAAGCTCACACCACCAGATGTCACCGCGCGCCGGCAGATCGGTCACGACGCCGCAGCGGCGTCGCGAAAGGAGGCGAGGTCACCCCAGACGCTCAAGCCGAGCCGATACACGTCGGTCCGACCGGCCGAACCCGCGTCTCCCGGACCTACTGCTCTCGAAGGAACCGCAGCACCGCCAGGACTCTGCGGTGCTCGCGGTCTCCGGGTGCCAGGCCGAGCTTCATGAAGATGCTGCGCACGTAGCCCTCGACGGTCTTGAGGCTGACGAAGAGCTCCTGCGCGAGACCGGCGTTCGTCAACCCCTGTGCCATGAAGCCGAGGACTTCACGCTCACGGGCGCTCAGGACCGCGAGTGGGTCCTTCTCCCGGCGTCGGCCTACCAGCCGGGTCACCAGCTCCGGGTCGAGTACCACCTCGCCAGCGGCGACACGGCGCACATCGAGCGCAAATGAGCCCAGATCCGACACACGGTCCTTGAGCAGATAACCCACACCCCCGTCGAAGTCACTCATGAGGCGCAACGCGTGATGGACCTCGACGTACTGGGAGAGCAGCATCAGCCCGACCCGTGGCGCGATCGATCGGATCTCCGCGGCCGCTTCGATGCCCTCGTCGGCGAACCCTGGCGGCATGCGGAGGTCAGTGACGACCACATCCGGCCTCTCGCTGCGCACGAGATCGACGAGGCGCTTGGCGTCACCCGCCTGACCGAGCACCTCGAAGCCCACCTCGGCAAGAATGCGTGCTATCCCCTCGCGGAACAGCACCGCGTCGTCCGCGACGACTACCCGCACGGCAGAACTGTCGTGATGCGAGTGCCGCCCCCGACCGGGCTGTCGACCTGCAAGCGGGCACCGAGCGCGGCGAGCCGATCGGCCAGGCCCTGGAGCCCGGTGCCGTTGCTGCGTGTTGCGCCGCCGCATCCGTCGTCGGCTACCTCAACTCTCAGCCCGGCGCTGCTCTTCGTGACACAGACCGTGATGAGGCGTGCTCC
Organism: uncultured Acidimicrobiales bacterium; assembly: GCA_902805655.1. Lineage (GTDB taxonomy): Bacteria > Actinomycetota > Acidimicrobiia > Acidimicrobiales > CADCTF01 > CADCTF01. Next base: position 17,845 of record CADCTF010000102.1, on the reverse strand, counting down.
AGAGTGACGCGCTGCGTTCGTGAGGGCCTCGCTCACGAGGAAGTACGTCGTCCCCTCGATGTCGCCAGCCGAGCGCTCGTCCAGCGTGACTGTCACCTTGACGGGGATCGGGGATCGATCGGCGAGGGCTTCGAGCGCCGCGCCGAGGCCCTGCTCGGTGAGCACCATCGGGTGCAGCCCTCGTGCGAGCTCGCGCAGCTCTGATGTCGTGTCGAGCAGCTTCGCTCGGATGTCCCTGACGCGGGCGGCCAACGCCGGATCCGCCGTCGCTCGCTCGGCCAGAGCACCGAGGTCCAGCCCCAAGGTGACGAGGCGCTGCTGGGCGCCGTCGTGCAGGTCCCGTTCGATCCGCCGCCTGGCAGCGTCCTCCGCCGTGACGATGCGCCGCGCCGCGGCCTGGAGCTGCTCGGCCTGCCGCTGCTGAACGATCACGAGGGCGGTCTGCGCGACGAGATCGGACAGGAGCCGGTCCTCCGCAGCCGAGAGGGGTTCGCCCACGGGTTTGCGCAACGTGACTGCACCGTTGACGGTCCCGTGATGGCTCACCGGTCGGACGTGCCATCGCGGCCGGTCGAGCTCGCGCATCGACCGCGGCGTGTCGGCGGCCGAGGCCGGCCAGGCCGCTGCTGGCACGAGGCGATCGGCGGGACCGACCCACACCACCACCTCGCGAGCACCGACGGCGTTGGCGACCGTGGTTGCGATCCCTGCCAGCAGCTCCTCCGGCGCGTCATCGATGCGGGTGGCGATCTGGGCGAGTGCCTCGTAGGGCGTCGGGCGGTGGCCGTAGACAAGGCGGTCGGCAAGCCGTTGCGCGCGTCGCCGCAGCGGCTCGGCCACCACGGCCACGACGGCGGTCGTGATCAGCCACAGCGCTCCACGGCCGGCGGGTACGACGGCACCGATACCGACCACGATCGCGACGTAGCCGGCGGTGATGACGAGGGCCATCGCCCCGAGCACGATGGTCTTGTTGATCACCGGGTCGATGTCGTAGAGGCGGTACTTCAGGATCGCGATGCCGGCTGCCACCGGGATGAGGGGAAGAGCCAGAAGTCCAGGCGCAGGACTGCCCACGATGACAACGCCACCGACGAGCAGCGCTAGGTCCACGACGACGGCGTACACCAGCCAGCGCATCTGGCGCGCTTCGTCGCCGCGAGCCCGGCGCATCCGCTCGACGATCGCCGCCGTCCACACGGCCTGAAAGAGCAGATAGCTCTTCTGCACGCCGCTCCACCACGCCTCCGCACGGTCCGCTCCGGGCACGTCGAGCGGGTGGGCGACCACCAGCGCCGTGCGGCCATAGTCCACCGGCCAGAGCGCTGAAATGACTGCAAGGCCGCACGCCATGGCCAGCATGCCGGCCACAGCCACCCGCCAACGCGGCGAGAGGAGGCGGCCGTCAGGGAAGGCCATCAGCGTCCATCCGGCCAGCGCGATCGCAAGCGAGAGCGGCCACACACCGACCCAACCGGCCCACTCCGCGCCGGGCAGCGGCCCATCGTGCGAGCCGTACTGTCGGCCGAAGAACATCACCGCGTGCAGCACGCCGACCGCTACGAACAGCCGGCCCTCGCGGTGGCGGGGCCGCATACGAACGACGTAGAGCCCGACTGCAGCGAACGACGCTGCGAGCAAGCCGTTGTGGGCGTTGCCGAGATGAAAGCCGAGGGACCAGCCTCCGCCGACGAGGGCAGCGACCAGTAGCGCGATCAGGGCCACCGCTGCCTCCCGCGCCAGCGATGGCGCGTCGTCGTGAGGGTTGTCGCGAGCGCGCACCGCGAGATGGTGTCAAACGCGCGACGCCCTCCGCATGAGGGTTCTCCCTGAAAACGAACAGGGCGCGCACAGCTGCGCCTGAACCCCGGACGGCGCACTGTGACGGGACCTGATCACGACACCAAGGAGTCCGCACATGACCACGACGCTCGAACCTCACCCACAGCTCGGCGGCACGGCGGCCGCCTCACGCCTCGCCGGGTCATCCCTGGTGGTGGGCGGCGTTGCCTTCTTCGTAGGTGGCGTCACCCATCCAAGCGACAGCGGCCGAGGCAACAAGGTCGAGCAGCTGCACGAGATGCTGGTCGACCCCAGCTGGTATCCGTCTCATGCGATGCTGCTCTTGGCGATGGGTCTCTTCGCCGTGGCCTTCAACGCCATGTGGCGACGAGGCGGTTCGACCCCGCAGGTTGCCCGCCTGCTCAAGGTCGTCTTCGTAATCGCATGCATCGCAACGGTCTCGATGGCGGTCCACCTCTTCGCCGCGGCCGACGCCGAAGCACTCGCCGATGGGCAGCACTCGCTCGTCTCCCGTGTCCAAACTGTCAACGAAACGGTCGTGGACGCGACATGGGGCCTGGCGATCGCCGCCCTGTCCCTTGCAGGAGGGGTGGCTCGCCGAGTCGGCAACAGGTTCACGATCGCGTTCGGCGTGGTCGGCGGCTTGGCCTTCGCGCTCGCGTCGGCGACGATCGCCTACACCGACACCTTCGACTTCCTGTTCAAGCTTGGCTCGCTGATCTCGGTCTGGGCGATTCTCGTCGGCGTGATCACCTTCCGCCGTCCGGCCTGATGGAGACACGCCCGTAACACATCGACGGGGCCCGTCCCGAGACGGGCCGACACAAGCAGTCCCACACTGGGCGACTTCGTCGTTACTGAGGAGGTGTGACGAAGCCGTCCTCCTGCGGTTCGCGCCCAGAGGCCGCGGTCAGGCCACCCCGCGTGTCGCCAGCGCGGCACCGGCGAGAACCGAGGACCCAACGTGTCGACGAGTCAGGCGCCGAAGCTGAACCGATACACGTTCGTCTCCCGCAGCTCGAAGCCGAGGCTCTGGTACAGCTGGTTGGCGGCTTCCCGCGACGGGCGGGAGGTGAGGTCCACCGTCTTGATGCCGAGCGACTCCGCCTTGGCCAGGGCGGCCTTCGTGAGCGCCTTCGCTGCTCCCTGGCCGCGAGCCGCCTCGTCGACCACGACGTCCTCGATGATGGCCCGGAGCCCCGTCGGGATGCGGAAGGTCACGAGCGTCAGCGACCCGATCAGGGTGCCGTCGTCAGCCCGAGCCATGAACACGGTGGTGCCCGGCGTGGCGATGATCTCGGCCAGCTGGTCGACGTCGGGCGCGGGCGACGAGCTCGAGAGCTGGGGGATCAGGCGCACGAACGCCGCCCCGAGATCGAGGTCGACCTCCGTCGCTTCTTCGATGGTGGCCGGCATCAGCCGAGGGCCGGAACGGGCTGGGGGGGCGGCGGGCCGACGTAGCGGGCGCTCGGCCGGATGATCTTGTTGTGGGCCGACTGCTCGAGGATGTTGGCGCACCAGCCGATGACCCGGCTCGAGGCGAAGGTGGGCGTGAACATGCTGCGGGGCAAGCCCGACAGCTCCATCACCACGCCGGCGTAGAACTCCACGTTGGTGTAGATCGCACGACCGGGCTTCACCTCGTTGAGGATCTCGACGATGCGCGTCTCGACCAGCTTGGCGAAGTCGACGAGGTCGCCGCCGATGCGCTCGGCCTCGGCCTTCAGCATGACCGAGCGGGGGTCGTCGGTGCGGTAGACGGCGTGGCCGAAGCCCATCATCTTCTCGCCGGCCTCGAGGCGCGGCCGCACCCAGTCGTCGATGTTCTCCGGCGAACCGATCTCGTCCAGCGTGTCGAGGGCCCGGCTCGGCGCGCCTCCGTGCAACGGTCCGGACAGGGCGCCGATTGCAGCAGTGATGCAGCTGCCCAGATCCGCCCCGGTGGACGCGACCACACGAGCCGTGAACGTCGAGGCGTTGAAGCCGTGGTCGACCGTCGAGATGAGGTACTTCTCGACGGCCCGCGTCTTCACCGGGTCGGGCTCCTCGCCCGTCATCATGTAGAGGTAGTTGGCGGCGTAGCCGAGCTCCGGGTGGGGCTCCACAGGCTCGAGGCCCTGGCGTAGCCGGTGCAGCGCCGTGAGCAGGGTGGGCACCACCGCCGAGATCTGCATGGCGTTGGCCCGCAGGGTCACCGGGTCGATGTCGATGTTGGGCTCGAAGCCCGACGCCGCGGCGATGAGCGAGACGGCGGAACGGAGGCCGTCGAGCGGTGACTCGCCCGCCTCGGCGATGGCCGGCAGCACCTTGCGGGCTACGTCCGGGATCACTCGCAGCGGGCGGATCTCCTCGATGAACCGGTCCCGCCCCTCGGTGGTCGGCAGGTCCCCCTCGAACATCAGGTGCCAGACGCACTCGAGCGAGCGCTTCTCGGCCAGGTCGATGGCCGAGTACTGGCGGTAGTGGTAGAAGCCCTCGTAGCCACGCACGTCGCCGACCTCGGTCTCGGTGACCACGACACCGCGCAGCCCCTGAGGCACGTCGATGGCGGTGCCGGGCATCGGCTGCAGCTGGGCCACCCGCATCAGGTCGCGCATCGTGACGATGCCCACCAGCTCCGTGCCGCTCACCACCGGGATGTGCCGGTAGCCCCGGTCGCCGAAGCTGCTCCACGCCTCCGTCACCTCGACATCGGGCCCGAGGGTGTCCGGCTGCGGCGTCATCCACTCGGAGACCTTGGCCGTCTCGAGGTCCGCGCCGGCGGCGCTCACCCGGATGAGGTCCCGCTCGGTGAGGATGCCGGTCGGGCGGTTGCCGTCGACGACCACGACCGAGCCGACCTTGCGCTCGATCATGCGCGCCGCAGCGGCCGTCACGAGCTCGGCGGCGGACGCCGTCACGGCCGGCCGGCTCATCACATCGGCGATGGTGCGGACCTTGGGGCCTGCGGCTTCGTCGGCCATGGAGAACCTCCTGGGTTCGGGGTAGCGGACCGCGTGGGAGTGTAGTGAGGGCATGCGCATCGAGAACCTGGGCATCGTCGTCACCGGAGCCTCGTCGGGGCTGGGCTGGGCGACCTCCCTTCACCTGGCGAAACGAGGCGCGAAGGTCTGGGCCGTCGCTCGGAGCGAAGACGCCTTGCAACGCCTGGCCGAGCTCCACCCGAACATCACGCCCGTCGTAGCCGACGTGTCGTCAGCCGACGATCGGGCTCGGCTCGCGGAGCTCGCAGACGACGTGCAGGTGCTCGTGAACAACGCCGGCGTGGCCTGGACCGGCCCCTTCGCCAAGATGGAGGCGACAGACGTCCGCACCATGTACGAGGTCAACGTGCTCGGCCTCATCGAGCTCACCCGGCTCTTCCTCCCGACCATGCTCGAGCGAGGCCGGGGCCACATCGTGAACATCTCCTCCGTGGTGGCGTGGTTCGCGCTGCCTCCCTTCACCATCTACTCGTCCACCAAGTTCGCCGTGCAGGGGTTCACCGAAGGACTGCGTCGGGAGACCTTGGGCAGGGGCGTGACGGTGGCCAGCGTGAACCCGGGGCCCCTGCCCACCGGGTTCTTCCTGCGGGCACAGCAGCCGGACATCTCCCTTCCGTCCGGGGACACCACCGTCGGCCCCGGCAGCAACTTGGTGGCCTACGCCGTCACCCGTTCCATCCGCTACCGGCACGTGCCCGGCTACCAGGTGGTGACCGTGCCCCGGGTGCTCGGAACCTGCCGGCTGGCCGTGGCGCCGGTCATCGGACGAGCCTTCGACGTGGTCGCCCTGGGCAGTCGCCAGTGGGGCCAGATCTTCGGCACCGACCGCTAGTCGCAGACACGCCGCGTCGGTCAGGCCTCGAGGGCCGGCTGGCACCTGGGGCACCAGTAGGCGGTGCGGGCGTGGCGTCCCATCCGAGCCGCCGCGATGGGAGTGCGACACCGTCGGCACGGGCGGCGCGCCCGACCGTAGACCCAGGGACGGTTGGTGCCTCCGCCGAAGTCCCTGCCTCCGTGTGCCGTCGGCTGGGCACTGCGCCCCATCAGGTCGGCGGCCGTGGTGACCAGCGCGTCGAGCTGCTCATCGGTCACCTTCGATCGTGCGGTACCGGGATGGACGCGGCCGACGAACAACGCCTCGCACCGCCAGATGTTGCCGATGCCCGAGACCACCTGTTGGTCGAGGAGCAGGTCACCGATCGGGTAGTCGAGCGCCCGCTCGGCCGCTCGCCGGCGCACCTCCCCGAGGTCCACAGGGGGCTTGAGGACGTCGGGTCCGAGGCCGGCCAGACCGGGGTGGAGGGTCTCGCCGCCCGGCACGAGGAGCTCGATGACGGGCGCGTTGAAGCACACGGCCACCCGGTCCCCGGCCTCGAGCACCAGCCGGGCCTGCCACTCCGGCTTCCGCCACCGCTCGCCCGCTCGGTACACGTGCCACGAGCCGGTCATCTTCATGTGGGTGTGCAGGGTGTGACCGGAGTCGAACTGCACCAGGAGGTGCTTGGCTCGTGCTTCCACCCCATCGACGGTGCGGCCTACGACCAGGTGGATAGGCATCTCGACGAGGGCACAGCGGGCCGCGGTGATCTCCCGGCCCCGCAGCCACCGGTGCATGGAGGCGGCCGCCCGGAAGATGGTGTCGCCCTCGGGCACGCGAGGTCAGCCCCGCCCGGCCGCTGCGGCGCACGCACGTCGCGACGTCGTCACGCGAGTGAGGGTGCCCGCATGCGGACGGCTTCGGCGATCGGCTCCGTCTGCGTCGAGAGGAAGGTGAGCCGGCGCTCCTCCCCGGATGGAACCCGATGGGCGACTCGGACGGCCTCCGTCCCCGCGCCACCGTAGAAGCGATCTGCCTTGCTGCCCTTGACTCCCCACCCCTTGTACTCGCCGAGGGGATCGATGCGCGCTACTTCGACGGCGGTGACGGAGGACAGCGGCACTCTCGTCCCGCTGAGCGGCCACATGCCGACGGCGAGCTCGTGGTCCTTCACCTTGATGAAGATGTGGACGGTGAAGAGCCAGCAGGGAACCGCGATGCCGATGATGAGGCACATCACCAAGAACGCAGCGACGCGCTCGAACGTCGACCGGCTCCCGTCGAGCGCAACCATGACGCCGACGCCGATGCCGAGCGCCGCGCAGATCACCCCGCTGACCCGGAACATGACTCGGAAGACGACGTCGAACGGCTCCTTGTAGTGCAGCGGATTCGCGCGCAACGGATGCTCCTTCCGCTTGACGACGTAGCGCCCATGCTGCCATTGCGGTCGACCTGCGACCAAGCGGTCAGCGCCGCTCCACCGCGGTGTTCCGCAGGGTGCCGATCCCCTCGATGGCGCTCTCCACCACGTCGCCGGCCCGCAGGAACTCGGGTGGCTTGCGGGCTTGGCCGACGCCGCTCGGCGTTCCCGTGAAGATGAGGTCACCCGGCTCGAGGGTGCAGACGTCGGAGAGCCGGCTGACCAGCTCGGGCACGCCGAAGATGAGGTCGTTCGTCCGGCCGTCCTGCTTGGTCTCCCCGTTGATGACGCATGTGAGGCCCAGGTCGTCGGGGTCGGCGAAGGCGTCGAGGGACACGACTGCGGGCCCGATCGGTCCGAAGGTGTCGTAGGACTTGCCGAGGGAGAACTGGGGACGAGCGCCGGCGTTCTGCACCCGGCGCTCGGAGTAGTCCTGCCCGACGCAGTAGCCCGCGATGTGGTCGGCCGCCCCGCTCTCGTCGATGCGGGAGCCTCCCCGGCCGATCACCACGACCAGCTCGACCTCCCAGTCGACGAACTCGGACGGCAGCACCACGTCGGCTGTCGGGGCGGACAGGCAGCTCGGGAACTTGGTGAAGACGGCGGGGGACGGTGGCAGCTGCGCGCCGGTCTCTTCGGCGTGCATGCGGTAGTTGAGAGCGATGCCGAACACCTTGCGGGGCCGCGGCACGCAGACGTCGAGTTCGCGCACGTCGTACGGCTCACCTTCGCCTGCAGCCCCGGCGCCGTCGCCCCATGCCCGCAGGTCGTCCCACCGAGCTAGCGCCTCCATCGGGTCCGCCGGCAGCGTGCCACCGGAGGCACGCTCGATGTCGACCAGCCGGTCGCCGACCACCAGGTGAGCCCGGCCGCCGCGCACTGCCATCCGAATCGCCATGGCTCGACCCTACGGTGGGATCACCCGCCCGCGGGCCGGCCCGACCACCTCTTCTGCCTCCTGCGCGATCCGCTGCTCAACGAGCAGTCCTGTGAACGGCTGGCGGCGGTCCCATCCGGATGCGGATGGGACCGCGCCACGGCTGGTCGGGATCGAGGGTCTCGCCCTTCTGGGTGATCACCACCATGCCGGCGCGCGCCAGGTCTCGAGCGATGTCGCGCACCGGATCCATCCGTCCCCGCCAGCCGTCGCCGCCACGGGCCCGGGCGACGTCGGAGGGGCAGATGGTGCGGTCCGGGCCCCGGTGACCGGCCAGGGCCAGCAGGATCGACTCGAGCCGCTCCCGCTCGCCCGCTTCGGTCGGCTCGTCCCACCACGGTTTGCCTCGCTCGCCCAGGGCCACCTTTGCCGCCTGCACCCGGCGCCGGGCCTGGGCCACTGCATCGGGGTCATCGGTGCGCTTCGCCGCGCCGACCGCACGGCGGGCATCCATCAGCTCGTCGACCAGCTCTTGACGGAAGCGCTCGGGGATCGCCGGGTCCGACGCCCGCCACCGCCGGCCATCGATCATGATCCAACGGCCGTCGTCGGTGCGCGACACCGGCTCGTCGACCACTCGGGCTGCTCGCCGGGCCGTCACGCGTGGGGGTCGCCGCGGACGATCTCCTCGTTGAGGACACCGGCGAAGCCCCTCCATGCCACGTAGGGAGCCATCAGGCGCGACGCGGTGCGATCGACCGGGGCCGACCGGTCGAGAAGCTTCGTGCTCATCGCCCGACGCCTACCCATCGGCCGCCCGGCGCTTGCACAGGTCGACACCTTCGTTCAGCCGTAGCGCGTCATGCCCTTCGGTGTGGGGACGAACCCGGCCGCCTGCAGGTGGCGGTCGAGCTCGGGTGGCCTCCGCTCGATGATCAGACGGCTGAAGCGGCCGCCTGACACCAGCCCGTCGACCGCCGCCACGGCGGGCTCCTCCCAGCTGCCGTCGAAGTCCCGGAGGGGAACGAGGCCCTTGCCGCCGCGCTCCACGTAGAGCGAGGGGAGCCCATCGAGCACGACCACGTATGCGCCGGGTACTCGAGCCGGGCGTCCGTGCATGGCGGCCGGCCACGGCAGCGCCACGCCGAAGGGGTTGGCGGGGTCGGTGGCCGCCAGGACGAAGTCGAGCGAGGGATCGCCCGGTGTCGCCGAGCGGTGCGAGCGCAGCCGGTCGACCGCGCCCGGCACGGCGAACTGTGCTCCGCCGAGGCCGGTGACGAAGTAGCCCCGGCGTATGCGCCCCGACTCCTCCATGGCCCGCAGCACCGGGTAGACACCGGCGAAGCCGCCGAGGACGCCCTCACCCCGCACCGCCTCTCGGGTGAGAACGCCGTGGCGCTCGAGAAGGGTGGCGGCGACGGCGTGGGCGGCCAGCGTCGGGTCGACCGGCGTCCGGTCGACGAGTGACCATCTCCCCTGCCCGGTGGGCGGCCCCAGGGCCGACAGCGTGCCGAGGCGGGGCCGGCCGCGCGCCTTGGTCTGGGTCGTGCGCTTGCGGGTGGTGTACGAGCGAAGCGCAGCGAACGAGTCGTTGGTGACCTCGCCCGCCCACACCAGGTCCCACAGCGCGTCGAGCGTTCGCCGGTCGTCGCCGCCGGGGCCGGCCAGGTCGCGGAAGAAGGCCGAGCCTCGCTGTTCGAGCAGCGCCCGGAGCCGGTCGTGCTCCTCGTCGGTCGGGCGCTCGCCGAGCGGCACGGTGCGGGCCAGCGCGGACCCTCGCATGTGCAGCAGCACTCGGCCGTCACCCCGGGCCAGGGAGCCGGCTCCCATCCAGACGACCTCGCCCGCCGCAGCCAGCTCGTCGAGCAACCGTGGCGTGTAGTCGGACACCCGAACGGCCAGGACGTCGGGTTCCAGCACGCTCGCCGGGATGGCCACGCCCTGCAGCTGCTGCAGCACCTCGTAGAGGCGGTCGATGCCCTTCGCCCGCGAACCGATGCCGTGCCAGGCGGGGAGGAACCGCACCAGCGCCTCCACCTCGGCCGGCTCGACCTCCCGCCGCAGGGCGGCCAACGAACGCTGCCGCAGCATGCGCAGCACCTCGACGTCACACCACTCCCGCTCGTTCGCCACCCCGCGCTGGGCCAGGGACGTCACGGGGCGGAATGCGCCTCGCACCAACCGCTCCTCCTTCGACAGCGCAGCCACTGCCGGCTCGACCCGGGTGGCGTCGATGCCGAAGCGCGCCGCCGGCTCGGCGTTGGTGAACGGGCCGTGGGTGCGAGCCCAACGGCCGACGACCTGTTCCAGCGCGTCCGAGACCGGTTCGAGGAACGCCTCGGGTACCCCACGCGGCACGGCCACGCCGAGGGCGTCGCGGTACCGGCCGGCATCCTCCACCGCGATCAGCCGCTCCTCGCCGGCGATGCGCACGGCGACGGCGCGGCGGGCCGAGACCAATGCGTCGGCGAAGTCCGCCGTGGACCGGGCCCGCAGCTCCTCGCGGCTCAGGTCGCCCAGCCGGCGCAGGAGGTCCGCGGCTCCGTCGATCGAGGAGGCCCAACGGCGTTCGTCGAGCGACTGCAGCTCGGCTTCCAGCTGGTCGAGCGCGGCCGGGTCGATCAGCTCGCGCAGCTCGTCGGCGCCGAGCAGCTCGGCCAGCATCCGCCGGTCGAGGGTGAGGGCCTGGGCCTTCCGCTCGGCGACGGGGATGTCGCCCTCGGCCAGGAACTCGTTGACGTAGCTCCACACCAGCGAACCGGCGAAGGGCGAAGGCCCAGACGTGTCGACCGGCACCACCCGGATCTTGCGCGACCGGATGTCGCCCAGCAGCCCCCGCAGGGCCGGCAGGTCGAACACGTCGCGAAGGCACTCGCGATAGGTCTCGAGGATGATCGGGAACGAGCCGTACTTGGTGGAGATGCGCTGCAGGTCGGCGGCCCGCTGACGCATCTGCCACAAGGGGGTGCGGCGACCGGGCGCCCGTCGTGGCAGCAGCAGCGCCCGGGCCGCGTTCTCGCGGAAGCGACCGGCGAACATGGCCGACCCGGCGACGGCCTCCACCACCCGGTCCTCCACCTCGTCCGGGTCCAGCAGCAGCATCTCGTGCGGGGGCAGCTCGTCGGCGTCGGGCAGGCGGAGCACGATGCCGTCGTCGCCCCACACCGTCTGCACCTCGTAGCCGAGCTGCTCGTGCAGCGAGGCCTCGATGGCCAGCGCCCACGGCGCATGCACCCGGCTGCCGTACGGGGACAGGATGCACAGCTGCCAGTCGCCCAGCTCGTCGCGGAAGCGCTCGATGACGATCTGGCGGTCGGTGGCCAGCACGCCGCCGGTGGCCTCCATCTCGTCGGCGACGTACTGGCGCAGGTTGGCCACGGCCAGGTCGTCGAGGCCGCACTCGTCCCGCAGCCGCTGGTCGCTCCAGTGCTCGAGCTCGCGCACGAACTGCCCCACCGCCTGACCGAGCTCGAAGGGACGGCCGATGGCGTCGCCCTTCCAGAACGGCAGCTTGCCGGGCACACCGGGTGCGGGGGTCACTAGCACCCGATCGCGAGTGATCTCCTCGATGCGCCAGGTGGTGGCCCCGAGCACGAAGGTCTCACCTTCCCGGCTCTCGTAGACCATCTCCTCGTCGAGCTCGCCGATGCGGCCACCCGGGCCCTTGCCCATGGCCCCGACGGAACCGGCGATGAACACGCCGTAGAGGCCCCGGTCGGGGATCGTGCCACCGCTGGTGATGGCCAGCATGCGGGAGCCCGGGCGCGACTCCAGCGTGCCCTCGACCCGGTCCCACACCACCCGCGGCCGGAACTCGGCGAACTCAGCCGACGGGTACCGGCCGGCCAGCATGTCGAGCACCGCTTCGAAGGACGCCGTGGTGAGGTCGGCGTAGGGATAGGCGGCGGTGACCGTGCGCCACACCTCGTCGACGGCGATGCCCTCCTCCACGGCCACCATGGCGATGATCTGCTGGGCCAGCACGTCGAGCGGGTTGCGGGGCACGCGGGTCTCTTCGATGAGGCCGGCCTGCATGCGCTGGGACGTGACGGCCGCGAGCACCAGGTCACCTCGCGCCTTTGGGAAGACCTTGCCCTTCGACGGCTCGCCCACCTGGTGCCCGGCCCGGCCGATGCGCTGCAGGCCGCTCGCCACCGACGTCGGCGCCTGCACCTGCACCACCAGGTCGATGGCGCCCATGTCGATGCCGAGCTCGAGGCTCGACGTGGCCACCAGCGCCGGCAGCTTGCCGGCCTTCAGCGCGTCCTCGATCTCGAGGCGCTGCTCGCGGGCGATCGAGCCGTGGTGGGCCCGCACCAGCTCGAGGGTGTCGTCACCGGCCTGCTCGCGCGCCAGCTCGTTGAGCCGGCCGGCCAGCCGCTCGGCCGTGCCCCGGGCGTTCACGAAGATCAGCGTCGAGGTGTGGGTGCGGATGAGCTCGAGCAGCACCGGGTGGATGGAGGGCCAGATCGACGACCGCACCTCGGGGTCCCCCGCAGCCGGCCCGCTCAGCACGGCATCGGGGTCGCCCGGACTCGAACGCCGCCCGAGGTCGGCCATGTCCTCCACCGGCACGATCACCTCGATGTCGAGCTGCTTGCGCACCCCCGCGTCCACGATCGTGACCGACTTGTCGCGCCCGCCGAGGAACCGAGCCAGCTCGTCGAGCGGCCGCTGGGTGGCAGAGAGGCCAATGCGTTGCGGCGGGGCGTCACACAGGCGGTCGAGCCGCTCGAGCGACAGGGCCAGGTGTGCGCCCCGCTTGGTGGCCGCGACGGCGTGGATCTCGTCGATGATCACGTGCTCGACGGAGGCGAGGATCTCCCGCACCTGTGACGTGAGCATCAGGTACAGCGACTCGGGCGTGGTGACCAGGATGTCGGGCGGGTGGCGATGGATGTCGCGCCGCTCCTTCTCTGTCGTGTCGCCCGTGCGCGTGCCCACCCGGACGCCCGTTGCCTCCATGCCGACGAGCGGCGCCCGCAAGTTGCGCTCGACGTCGTAGGTGAGGGCCTTCAGCGGCGAGATGTACAGCACGCGGCAGCGCTTGCGCTCCTCCACCACCGGCCCGGCGGTGGCCAGCCGGTCGAGGGCCCACAGGAACGCGGCCAGCGTCTTGCCCGACCCGGTGGGAGCGAGGATCAGCGTGTGGTCGCCTCGGCTGATCGCCTCCCAGCCCTGCTCCTGGGCCTCTGTGGGGGCCGCGAAGGTGGACCGGAACCACGACGACGTGGCGGAGGAGAACCGGTCGAGCGAGGCCACGCCCGCAGGCTACGGCGGGGGTGTGACCTATCACCGATGGACCCGTAGGACGCGCGTGACGGGGGTAGCGTTCCACCGATGCCCTACCTCCGCTGGCAACGGCGCCCGCAGCTGCGACGGCCCGTGCTCATCAGCGCGTTCGCCGGGTGGGTGGACGCCGGCGAGTCGGCCACCACGGCGACCAAGTTCCTCACCGACAAGCTCGGCGCCGAGCCCTTCTGCACGATCGACCCGGAGGAGTTCTACGACTTCACCGTGGCCCGCCCCAGGGTGCGCCTCGACGACGAGCTGAACCGCCACATCGAGTTCCCCACGCCCACCTTCTCCACCGCACGGCTCCCCGGCGCGGAGCGCGACATCGTGTTCCTGCACGCGGTCGAGCCTGCACTCAAGTGGCGCACGTACTGCCAGGAGGCGGTGACCGTCTGCCAGGAGGTCGGCGTCGAGATGGCGCTCACGCTGGGGGCCCTGCTGGCCGACGTGCCCCACACCCGCCCGGTTCGGGTCAACGGAACCTCGACCGACCCCGGGCTCCTTCGCACCTACAACCTGCAACGGTCGCGGTACCAGGGGCCCACCGGCATCAGCTCGGTGCTGCACGACGCGTTCGGCCGGGTCGGCATCCCCGCCGCCTCTCTGTACGCCGCCACTCCGGCCTACCTGTCCCAGACTCCGTCACCCAAGGCGGCCCGGGCGCTCGTGTCCCGCGTGCTCGAGATGCTCGCCGGCCGCGTCGACCTCACCACGCTCGACGTGGCGACCAGCGCGTACGAGCGCCAGGTCGACGAGATGCTCTCGGTGGAAGAAGACGTCGTCGACTACGTCCGACGCCTCGAGCAGCAGGACGACACGGCCGAGAAGCCCCTCGAGATCCCCCCGGCTGACCACCTGGCCGCCGAGGTCGAGCGCTTCCTCAGGGACCAGCCGCCCAGCTGATCGGGTCAACCGGTACCGTCGAGAGCACGGAACACGCTCGGAAGAAGCACACTGTCGCGCTCACACTGGCGCTCGCGGCCACGCTTGCCGCGTGTGGCGGCAACGAGCCGTCACACCGAGCCACTTCGGTCGGCCGCGTGCCGTCCGAAACGCCTGCCGTCTCGGCCGGGCTTCCACCGGCCACGTCGACCACCGAGCCGCCACCGGCTGCCCTCGAGCCCCCGGCCGCTGTCGAGCAACCGCCGCCCACCGTCCGCGGAGCGCCCCGGCCGACTCCGACGACGGCCGCGCCTCGGGCCGAGGCCGTCACGCCCACCCCTTCACCGGCCAGGCGGCTGCCCCGTCCCGGCGACCCGCGTGAGCCGCACGAGCCAGTGCACCTGGCCTTCCCCCGCATCGGCGTCGACGCCCCGATCGTGTCCGTCGGCATCCTGGGCGACGGCACGCTCGACGTGCCCGAAGACCCTCAGGTGTTGGGCTGGTGGGCTGATGGTGCCGCACCTGAAGCATCCGTCGGGAGCGTCGTGATCGACGGGCACATCGACAGCGCGACTCGCGGAGTCGGCGTGTTCGCCAAGCTCCGCGTGCTGGAGGTGGGCGACCTGGTGGAGGTCACCTCGGCGGGCGGGAAGGTGAAGGCCTACCGGGTCACCGGCCGCCGGGAGTACCCGAAGCAGGCGCTGCCGGCCGAAGAGGTCTTCTCCCAGACGGTCGGCGAGCGTCTCGTGCTCGTCACCTGCGGCGGACGCTTCGACCGCAAGGCGCGGCACTACGACGACAACATCGTCGTCTACGCCAGCCCCGCCTGAGGCCGAGCGGCGGCTCGGAGCGCGGGACGGCGGCTCGCGCACCACGTGCACGAGCCGCCGTCTGCGCCGCGAACTAGCTCTCCGAGGGACCGCCGGCACGCCGCCGACCGGCCACGCGGACCGCGATCAGCGCCGAGCCGCCCGCAAGAGCTGCCAGCGCGACCAACGGCGAGGAGCTGACGGGGGTCTCGGTGGCCTGGCCGCCGGAGCCGGCGTTGACGCCGACCGGGAGGACGACGGGAACCGTCGGGACAGGTGCCGGCGGCGGGGTGGGGGCGGGTGCAACCGCCGGAGCGATGGCCAGCTGCCCACGGATCTCCCCGCCGGGGAAGGCGGCGGTGTGGACGTTGAAGTAGAAGGCCGACGGGTTTCCGGCGATCTCAGCCCCTAGCTCGGCGGCCACGCTCACGCACTGAAGAGCGGTGAGCTGGGTGTGGTCGAACGGCACGACGACAGGGCCGTTGGTGCCGATCTCGCCGCGGTGGATGTGCATGCCGGTGGCGGTCGTGATCGTGAGCTCCGGTTCCACGCAGATCTGCGTGGGGTCAGCCATGAAGATCCGCACCTGCCCGCTCTGTGTCGAGGTCGTGGGCGGCACCTCCTGGGCCGGTGACAGCTCCACCAGCAGGATGCCGGTGGTCAGCTGGCCCCGGATCGCCCCACCGGGGTAGGTCTCGGTGTGGACGTTGACGTAGAAGGCTGCAGGCTTCGCCTTGATCTCGGCCACCAGTTCGGCTGCCGCGACCGTGCACGTCTCCGTGGTGGCGTTGAGTCGGGTCGGGTCGAGGGGCACCACGATCGGGCCGTTCACCCCTACCTCACCGCGGTGGATGTGCATGCCGGTGGCCGTCGCGAAGTTCGCCTCGACCTCGTAGCAGACGTCACCGGTCTCGGCGTCGAGGCTGACCGCGGCCGTCCCTTCGAGCGACGCATCGCTCGGAGGTACCTCGTTGGCGCCCGAGAGGTCGGACCCCGTGATGCTGGTGACGGCCGCTGAAGCAGCCGGCGCAAACCCGAGGATGCCGGCCGCGAGGAGCACCGGTACTGCGAGCATTCGCATAGAGCGCACTGTTCTTCCCTTTCGTCCGCCGAGCCGTCGGCCCGGTCGTCGCGCGCACACCGTAGGTCCGAGGGGCCGTTGTGTCTGTTTTGTCCGCGACCCCGGTATGCCCGACCTTCGTCCGACGCCGGAGGAGACAAGCGATGAGGACACCAGGGCGGGGACGGGTGTCGACACCTATGCTCCCCGCATGCAGGGCTTGATGCAGGACTATCCGCTCACCCTTCCTCACCTCTTCGGTCGAGCCGAGAAGCTGTTCCCGAAGAAGGAGGTGGTGACGTCGGTGCCCGGCGGCGTCGAGCGGTACACCTACGGCGACTGGGCCGATCGGACCCGCAGGCTCGGCGGGGTGCTCGATGTCCTCGGCGTCTCCGATGGCGGCCGCGTTGCCACGTTCGCGTGGAACTCGGCCCGCCACCTCGAGCTCTACTTCGGCATCCCTTGCACCGGACGGGTGCTGCACACCCTCAACATCCGGCTGTTCTCCGAGCAGATCCAGTACATCGTCCGTCACGCGGAGGACGAAGCCATCTTCGTCGACCGCTCGCTCCTCGCCCTGCTCTGGCCGCTCGTCGGCAGCGATGACTTCAAGAACGTCTGGCACATCGTGGTGATGGACGACGGCAAGGGCGACATCCCCGACGACAGCCGCATCCTCCTCTACGAGGACCTGCTGGCCGAGGCGACCCCGGTGGAGTTCGAGGTGCGCGACGAGAACCGCGCGGCGGCGATGGCCTACACGAGCGGCACCACGGGCAACCCCAAGGGGGTCGTCTACAGCCATCGGTCCACCGTGCTGCACACCATGGCCGCGCTGACGGCCGATCTCCTCGGCGTCTCCGAACGGGACGTCATCCTGCCGGTGGTGCCCATGTTCCACGCCAACGCGTGGGGCCTCGCCCATGCCGCGGTGGCGGCGGGTTCCAAGCTCGTCATGCCCGGTGCCGACCTCTCGGGGGCCAACCTGGTGAACCTGATCGAGTCGGAGCGGGTGACCGTGGCGGCGGGTGTGCCCACCATATGGATGGGCGTGCTGCCTCTGCTCGACGGCCGCGACGTCTCCAGCCTGCGTGCCATCCCCTGTGGTGGGAGCGCCGTGCCCAAGGCCCTGTCCGAAGGCTTCCGGCAGAAGATCGGCCTTCCCATCCTGCAGGCGTGGGGCATGACCGAGACCAGCCCCCTGGCCTCGTCGGGCCACATCAAGAGCTACATGGCCGAGGGCCGCACCGAGGAGGAGCTGGCCGACATCCGGGCCATGCAGGGCCTGCCCGCCCCACTGGTCGACGCCCGCATCGTCGAGCAGGGAACCCTCGACGAGCTGCCGTGGGACGGCGAGACCACGGGGGAGCTGCAGGTACGAGGCCCGTGGATCGCGAGCGAGTACTACCGCGACGATCGCTCGGCGGAGTCCTTCACCGACGACGGCTGGCTCCGCACCGGCGACGTGGCCGCCATCAGCGACGAGGGGTACATCCGCCTCACCGACCGCACCAAGGACGTCATCAAGTCCGGCGGCGAGTGGATCTCCTCCGTCGAGCTCGAGAACGAGATCATGGGACACCCGAAGGTCGCCGAGGCGGCGGTGATCGGCGTCCCGCACGCCAAGTGGAGCGAGCGGCCGCTCGCCTGCGTGGTGGTCCGCCCCGGCGAGGAGCTCTCGAAGGAGGAGCTGCTGGACTACCTCGGCACGCGGGTCGCCAAGTGGTGGCTGCCCGACGACGTGCTCTTCATCGACGAGGTGCCGAAGACGAGCGTCGGCAAGTTCTCCAAGAAGACCCTGCGCGAGAGCTACGGCAGCTACGTGCTGCCGACGGACCAGTCCTCGTAGACCTCAGCTGTCATCGGCGGGCCACGTCGTCACCGATGACGACGGC
>CADCTF010000101.1 GCA_902805655.1 uncultured Acidimicrobiales bacterium | reverse complement strand
TCGAGGTGCCGGAGAACTGGAACGGCAAGCTGGTGCTGTACGCCCATGGCTTCCGCGGCAGCGGACTCTAGCTGACCGTCAGCAACCCGAGCATCCGGGCTCACCTCATCGGCCAGGGCTTCGCCTGGGCGGCATCGAGCTACTCCGCCAACGGGTACGTCGCCGGCCGCGGCGCGGTCGACACCCACCGGCTGCTGCCCCTGTTCCGGGGGATGGTCGGCAAGCCGAGCCACGTTTACATCATGGGACACTCCATGGGCGGCCACGTGACCGCGGTGGCCATCGAGAAGTGGCCGCAGGCCTTCGACGGAGCCCTGCCGCTGTGCGGTGTCACCGGTGACAGCGAGCTGTTCGACTACTTCCAGGACTCCTACCTGCTGGCCGAGACCCTCGTCGGCAAGACGCCCGTGGTGCCCACCCCGACCAACTACACCGCCGAGGTCTGGCCGCAGACCAAGGCGCTCCTGGGCCCCAACTTCCCGGTGACCCTCAACGTCAACGGCGAGAAGCTCAAGGAGGCGATCGAGAACCTGACCGGCGGGGAGCGCCCCATCTTCGACGAGGCCTTCAACCGGGCCGGTGGCGGCGACTTCCTCTTCGCTCGCGGATCGGCCACCACGGGTGCCGGCCGCACGAACGCCAACACCGTCTACCAGCTCGACGACTTCCGCGGTCTTACGGCCGAGGAGCGGGCGCTGAACGACTCCATCGTCCGCGTCCAGCCCAACCTGGCGGCCCGCTACCCGGCCGGCGGCCTCAACAAGCAGCCGTCGCCCCGGGTCAACGGCACGCTGGAGATGCCGGTGCTGAGCCTGCACACCCTGGGTGACCCGTTCGTGCCGTTCTCCATGCAGCAGATCCACGCTCGGCGTGCTGCGGCGAAGGGGACGTCGGAGCTGCTCGTGACCCGCGCCATCCGCGACGTCGGCCATTGCGGCTTCAGCCTGGACGAGCAGAGCCGGGCCTTCGACGACCTGGTTCGGTGGGTCGAGCACGGCGTCAAGCCGGCCGGCGACGACATCCTCGACCGGGAGACGGTGGCCAGCCGCGACTTCGGCTGTGCCTTCACCTTCCCGGATCGCACCGGTCTGCCGGCCTGCAACCGGCCCGCCGGCGCAGGCTCCGGTGGCGGTGCGCCCGGCGGCGCCGGCGTCTGAGCCTGCCGCAGTACAGCTCCAGGTGTCGGCTGCGACCCGGCCTCCCGAAAGGGGGGCCGGGTCGACCGCGCCGGCTCAGACGGTGATGGCGCGGTAGAGCTGGGAACCCGCCCCGAGCCCACCCCAGTGCTCGACGATCTTGCCGTCGGTGACCCGCCACATCTCGACGTGGTCCACCGTGACGACGCGGTCGGACGCCGCCACGCCGAAGAGCTCACCGACGTGCCGGGCGCGGTAGCGACTGCGATGGACCACGAGGTCCCCTTCGCCGACGAGGTCCTCCGACTCCCGCTCGACGAGCTCCAGGCCCCGGAAGAACCGGCCCTGTCGGGCGCCGGTGTGGTCGAGGTCGCCCTGCCAGGTGTGCGACCAGTAGCTCCGGTCGAAGCACTCGTCGATCACCTTCATGTCCCACTGCCCGTCCTCGCCCATGCCGGCCTCGAGGAAGCGCCGCACGACGTCCTTCGGTGAGCGAGCTGTCTGGTGGGTGCCGTCCGCCATCGCGTGACCCTAGGCCGAGGCGCCTGCTCCGTCGCCGGCGAAGTCCACCGGCTGCACCCGGGCGGCGAGCGTGCGGTAGGAGCGGGAGAACCGGAACACCGCCGTCACGACGAGCCCGAGCAGGCCGGCGATGGTGAACATCAGAGCCAGGCCGCGAGCCGGCCCTACGCCGAACCAGCCACCGATCCACTCCACGCCGCGACCGTCGGTCATGAAGGGCATGAAGACGACCTCGGCCAGCGGGGCCATGAGAAAGGCGGTCAGTGGCGAGGCCGAGTTCTCGACGAGCTGGGCGAAGCCGAACACCCGTCCTTGGCGGTCGAGCGGGATCGAGCGCTGGAGCACGGTCTGCTCACCCGCCTCGATCACCGGGATCAGGGCCAGCCAGACCAACATCCCGATGGTCAAGGGCACGATCGACGAGCGCAGTGCGAAGACGCTGCAGATCACCCAGTTCACGAGGTTGGCCAGCAGCACGACTCGCAACGGGCTGGGGCCCAGCCCGAAACGAGCGACGGCGAGGCCGCCGGCGATGAAGGCCATGCTGATGAAGCCCCACAGGAAGCCCCATGTCTCAACCGACACGAGAGACAGCCCGTAGGCGTCCATGAGGGCCATGAACACACCACCCAGCAGGTTGTTGAAGGCGGCGAAGACGATGAGCATCATCAGGCCGGGGGTGGCTCGGATCGCGTCGATGGCGCTGCGCAGATCGAGGTGCTGGCGCTTCCCCCCGGCCGACGAGCTGGGCGCGGGCTCGGGCTCGTCGACCGAGATGGTCAGCAGGTGCACGAGCGTCACGGCGGTCAGCACGGTGGCCATGCCGTACGCCCACCCCATTCCCAGCTGACCGATGGTGAGGCCGCTGAAGACGGAGGTGATGGCGAAGGAGACTCCGGTGACGGTGCCGATGAGGCCGTTGGCACGATCGCGACGGTCCTCGGGCACCAACAACGTCACGCAGGTGGACATGACGATGCCTCGCAGCTGCCCCGCCACCGAGCCCAGCAGCGTGAGACCCACGAGCAACCAGAAGAACGGGTTGGTGAGGCGTAGCAACCGGTCGGCGTCGACGAGGAGGAACACCGCGGTGGCGCCGGCGAAGCAGGCCGCCGCCGTGGCGGTGGCGAGCACCATGGCCTCACGCTTGCGGTGGCGGTCCACGAAGGTGCCGAAGAAGGGGCTCAGCACGGCGGAGGAGATGCTGAACGCTCC
This sequence comes from uncultured Acidimicrobiales bacterium, assembly GCA_902805655.1. Taxonomy (GTDB): domain Bacteria; phylum Actinomycetota; class Acidimicrobiia; order Acidimicrobiales; family CADCTF01; genus CADCTF01. Next base: position 51,215 of record CADCTF010000101.1, on the reverse strand, counting down.
GCCGATCACCCCGGTGGCCACCACCGAGCGGGTCTCGAGATACACCCAGAAGGTCAGGGCGAACCACAGGAACGTGCTCGTGACCCCGCTCGACAGCGTGTTCAGGAGCAGCTGCCGGAACACCCGCATCGAGGCGTCATCCGGCAGCCGGGGCTCGACCATCACCGAAGCATGCTCGCTCATGCAGCATCCGACGAGGCTCGGATCCAGAAGTCATCGACAGAGCCGGAGAGCCGAGGGATAGGGTCCGCGCCGTGACGAACGGAGACGAGGCCGGCCCGGCGATCGAGCGAGCGCGGAGCATGACGGAGTTCTTCGCCCCTCGCGTCCCGGGTCAGCTCGGGTGTGTGTTCGACTCTGCCGCGCCGGACCTCGTGGTCGGGCACATCGACGTCACCGAGAACCTGATCGCGGGCACCGGGTTCCTCTTCGCACCAGCGGTCGTCGCGCTCGCCGACACGTGTGCCGCCGTCGGCTGCGGCGACAACATCCCCGAAGGGGCGTCCTTCACGACCATCGAGCTGAAGACCAACTTCCTGTCGTCGGCCCGGGTGGGGGAGCGCGTCGTCGCTCGTTGCGTGCCCGTGCACCTCGGGCGCCAGACCCACGTGTGGGACGTCGTGGTGACGAACGAGACCACGGCCCGCACCATGGCGCTCTTCCGGTGCACGCAGATGGTGCTCCACCCGCGCTGAGCCTGCTTCGGCACTGGGGCCGGGGCCCGTCAGCCCGGGGCCGTCCCCGCCGATACCTCGTCCCGGCGGCGCTGCAGCAGGTCGCGCTCAGCCGCGTTGGCGGTGAGGTGCAGGGCCGCGTCGTAGGCCGCAACCGCCTCGGATCGACGTTCCAGGCGCGCGAGAAGATCGGCGCGGGTGGCATGGAAGAGGTGGTAGCCGTCCAGGTCGAGCTCGTCGACCAACGCCAGGGCAGCACTCGGACCCTGAAGCTCGGCCACGGCCACGGCGCGGTTGAGCCTCACGATCGGCGTCGGTACGAACACGACCAGCAGGTCGTACAGGGCGACGATCTGAGCCCAGTCGGTGTCCGCCGCGGCCGGGGCGTCGCTGTGGACGGCCGCGATCGCCGCCTGCACCTGATACGGCCCGGGCAAGTTGCGGCGCAGGCAGCCGCGCACCACCTCCTGACCCTCGGCGATGAGCGCCGAGTCCCACTTCGAGCGGTCCTGGTCAGCGAGGCGCACCAGCGCGCCACGCTCGTCCGTGCGTGCGTCTCGCCGTGACTCGGTGAGCAAGAGCAGGGCCAGCAGGCCGTGCACCTCGGGCTCGTCGGGCATCAGCTCGACGAGGAGCCGGGCCAGGCGGATGGCCTCGGCGCACAGCTCCCGACGGGTGAGGCTGTCACCGCTCGACGCCACGTACCCCTCGTTGAAGATCAGGTAGAGGACGGCCAGCACCGGCCGCAGCCGGTCGGGCAGCTCGGCGTCGGACGGGACGCGGTACGGGATGCGCGCGGCCCGGATCTTCGACTTGGCCCGCACCAGGCGCTGCGCCATCGTCGGCTCCGGCACGAGAAAGGCCTTGGCGATCTCGGGCGTCTCCAGGCCCCCGATCAGCCGCAGGGTCAGGGCGATCTGTGCGTTGGATGCCAGAGCCGGGTGGCAGCAGGTGAAGATCAGGCGCAGCTGGTCGTCCCGCACAGGTCCCACCTCCATCGTCTCGTCCGGCTCGCGCAGGCGCATCGACTCCGCCTCCCGGGAGTCACGAGTGGCCTCCCGTCGGATCCTGTCGACGCCTCGGTTCTTGGCGGTCGTGATGATCCAACCGGCCGGGCTCGGGGGCAGCCCGGTGTGCGGCCACCGCTGGAGGGCCAGCACGAAGGCTTCCTGCACCGCTTCCTCGGCGAGGTCGATGTCGCCGAAGAAGCGGACCAGGCTGGCCACGGCCCGGCCCGACTCCGAACGGAAGACCCGCTCGATGTCCTCGGGGGATGCCACGGCCGCGTCGTCGGTGGTCAGGCTTCCGGCTCGTCCTGGAAGGGCCGGACCTCCACAGGACCCAGGCAGGCGGCGCTGCCTTCGGCGGCCCACTTCATGGCGGCATCGAGGTCGGGAGCGGCGATGACCCAGAAGCCACCGATCTGCTCCTTGGCTTCGGCGAAGGGCCCGTCCGTGACGACGGTCTCGCCCTTCGTCGCATCCACCACGGTCGCCGTGTCGGCCGGGTGGAGCCCGCCTGCGAACACCCACGCCCCCTGCTCTCGGAGCTTGGCGTTGAAGCGATCGACCTGATCGAACATCTGCTGCATGACCTCTGCGGACGGTGCCTCCTCTCCCTCGACCCCGTACACGGAAAGCAGGTACTGACCCATCGTGGTTCTCCTCTTTCGTCTCCGGCCTCGGTGCCGGACTCACCATCTACACGAACGGCGTCGACGCGGATCGACCCCCTCGACGAGAAATATCCTCCGCCGTCGGATCAGGCCCGAGACGTGCTCACGCCCTCGTCCAGCACGGCCCGCAGCTTGGCGGCGAACGCCTCCGGCTGGCCGTGCTGACCGTACTCTCCGCCCAGGAAGCCTCCGTGATCGCCGGGGAACATGGTCAGGGGCTGGCCCAGCAACGGGGCGAGCGCAGTGGCGCCCCGGCCGGGCAACGTGCGCACCGACTCCTCGCCGGCCGCGACGACGACCCGCGTCGTCGCCGCCTGCAGCGCGTCGACGTCCGGCCGGTAGGCCGTGATGGGGTCCGAGGCGCCCGACAGCAGGGGGTCGTCGCGGGAGCCGTCGTCGTCGGCCGACATGCCGAACTGTGCGGGGTCCGGCGTCGGGCGAGCGGCGAAGTCGTCCGGGAACTCGCCCTCCCAGGTCACCATGGCGATGAAGGCCGCCATGCCCGCGCCAGAACCGGACTTCTGGTACGTCTCGTTCACAGCTCGGTTTGCAGCCATGGCCTGCTCGGCGTCGGGGAGGATGGTGAGGAGGGGCGGTTCGTGCGCCACCAGCGTGGTGACGTCCTCCGGGTGCGCGGCGACGAGGGCGAGTGCAGTCACCGCTCCGCCACTGCTCGCGAACAGGTCCACCGGGCCGGCGCCCAGCGCGGCGACAAGGCTGTGCAGGTCGGCCGCCTGCAGCTCCGGATCGTGGTCCGTCCGACCGTCGAGGCGGGTGCTCCGGCCGAGCCCACGCGGGTCGTAGGTGACGACGGTGCGGTCCGGGAAGTGCGACGCGAGCGTGACGAACCCGCCTGCGTCCATGGGCTGCCCGATCAGGAGGAGCACGGGCCGGCCGCCTGCCGGAGGGAGGGGCCCCCGAACGTCATACGTGAGCCGCGCGCCGGTGGTGTCGAGTGTCGTTGTCTGCATGGGCGTATGACGAGGAAGCGAAAGCCGAGTCATCGGCGTGAAGCACGAAAACCCTATGCTCCGGCCAGTGGTGAATCGGCTCCAAGGGAGCTCCGTGCATCGGCGACTGAGCGAAGTCGCGTGAGCGGCCTCGAAGCGCTCGACCCGCGGTACGGCCCCTTGTACGAGCGGGCTCTCGCCGTGTTGGGCAACGACCCTCGGGTAGCTCGCGTCGAGCTCAGCGGATCGGTGGCGGCCGGCACGGCCGACGCGTGGAGTGACCTCGATCTGCACGTGGTCGCCCACCCCCAGCACTACGAGTCGGTGCTCGCCGACTGGCCGACATGGCTGGCCGACATCACGCCGACGGTCTTCGCCCGCACCCCACTCCTTCCGTTCGTGGTCAACACCGTCACCGCCGAAGGGCTGACCTTCGACGTGGCGATCTACAGCACCGAGACGGCGCCACCCACCACCGGAGCGGCACGGCCGCCGCAACCTGCGGGATACGTGGTGGGCATGATGTCCGGGCGCCGGTTCACCGACATCGACACCGCCCTGGAGTACGCCGTGGCCGAGTCGCTGCGGGGCCTGGCCGGGCCCTTCATCAGCCTGTTGCAGCGGGAGGAGCACCTCCGCCACCTCACCGGCGTGGCCCACCTGGTGGGCCTGCTCACCACCGTCTACCTGGCCGAGGCGTCGGCGCCGCCTCCGGGCAAGCACTGGAACCGCACCTTCACGACCGAGCAGCGCGAGGCCGCCGCCGGGCTGCCGCCAGTGAGTGCGAACCGCGACGGCATCGTGGCCTTCGGCCTGGGGATCGCCGAGCTCACCATCACCCGGGCCCGCCCCCTCTACGCCCGGTACGGGCTCGACTGGCCCACCGCGCTGGCGGCGGTGACCGCACAGCGGCTGCAGGCGGTCCTGGGCCTCGACGTCGGCGCCTGGCTGTACTGACCCTCGGCAGATCAGCGCAGGCGGATGTCGAGAACGGTGCCGCAGGCTCGACACCCCCGTAGCGGCGTCACCCGGCGCTGATCACGAGGAAGGATGAGGCCATGCGATTCATGCTGCTGCAGGCCTACGGAGGAATCGAGTCGGACTGTGAGCCGATGACGGAGTGGACGCCGGAGGAGATCCGCGCCCACATCGCCTTCCAGCACGCTCTCAACGAAGAGCTGACCCAGAGCGGCGAGCTGGTCGACATGCAGGGCCTGGCCGGTCCCGACCAGGCCAAGTTCGTCGTCTCCGACGGGCTCGGCGCACCGGTCGTCACCGACGGTCCGTTCCCGGAGTCGAAGGAGCTGCTCGCCGGGTACCGGCTGATCGACGTCGACACGGTCGAACGGGCCCTCGAGATCGCGGCTCGCACCTCCGCCGCTCCCGGTCAGAAGGGGCTTCCGATCCGCCAGCGGGTGGAGGTGCGCCAGGTGCTGAGCGCTCCCGATCCGGAGGTGTGACGGCCGGTGCCGCCGTCGAGATCCTGCTGCGCGAGCTGGCGCCGCAGGCTCTCGCGGCCGTGGTGCGTCGTCACGGCAGCTTCGCGGATGCGGAGGATGCGCTACAGGAGGCGCTCGTCACCGCGGCGACCACCTGGCCGGTCGACGGCCTACCCGACAAGCCGTTGGGCTGGCTCGTGCGGGTGGCGTCGCGGCGCATGACCGATCGATACCGCCAGGACGAGGCGAGGCGCCGCCGGGAGGACCTGGCTGCTTCGCGGTCGGCTGTGGACGCCGACCCGGGCTCCGGCCGCGACGACTCGCTGATCCTCATGTTCCTGTGCTGCCACCCTGCGCTCACCCCGGCGGCCGCGATCCCACTGACGCTTCGAGCCGTCGGTGGGTTGACCACCCGCGAGATCGCGTCAGCGTTCCTCGTGCCCGAGGCGACCATGGCGCAACGCATCAGCCGGGCCAAGGCGAAGGTGAAGGCATCCGACGAGCCGTTCGGGATGCCCCCGCCCGAGGAGCGCGATGCCCGGCTGCGGTCCGTGCGGCACGTCCTGTATCTGCTGTTCAACGAGGGCTACGCGACGAGCAGCGGTAGCGACCTCGGCCGCACCGACCTGTCCGGCGAGGCGATCCGGCTGGCTCGTGCCGCGCACCGCTCGCTGCCGGACGACCAGGAGACGAGCGCGCTGCTGGCACTCATGCTGCTCACCGACGCCCGGCGTCCGGCACGAGCTCGCGCCGACGGCGAGCTCGTCCCGCTCGCCGAGCAGGACCGTTCTCTGTGGGACCGGGCGCTCATCGTCGAGGGCATCCGGCTCATCACGGAGGCCATGCAACAGGGGCGCCCGGGCCAGATGGGGGAGTACCAGCTGCAGGCCGCCATCGCGGCGTTGCACGACCAGGCGAGCAGGTATGCGAACACGGACTGGGCCAGCATCCTGAGCCTGTACGGCCGGCTCGAACGCATGACCGGCAACCCGATGGTGACGCTCAACCGGGCGGTGGCTGCAGCCATGGTGCACGGCCCTGCGACCGGGCTGCGGATGCTCGAGGGACTGGAAGATCGCGTGGGCGACCACCACCGTCTTCACTCCGTGCGGGCGCACCTGCACGAGCTGGCGGGGGACACGGATGCAGCTCTTCGTGAGTTCCGCGCCGCGGCCGACCGCACCTCGAACGTGCGCGAGCAGCACTACCTCACCACCAAGGCCGCTCGCCTGGTCACCGCCCAGCACCCCCGCCCGTGACGGGCCGTGTGAACGCGCTCCGCAGCCGCCTGGCGGGGAGGTGGGAGAGTGGCGGCGTGGAGAACGCGAGTGAGAAGTGGGGCGGGCACCCCCACTACCGGGGCCTGGTGCACCACCTGGGTGCCGACGAGCACGGCGACTGGCTGTGGGGCCCGGCCGGTCGCACCATCTACCGAGGCGACGCGGGTCTGTTCACCGCGGCGCAGGACGCCCTGACCGCGATCATCCCCGGCGCCTGGTGGGCGCCCGTCTGGTTCGTCGATCATCCGGAGATCGACCTCTACGTGAACATCAACACTCCGGCGGTCCGGGACGCCGACCGGTTCGTGTCGACCGACCTCGACCTCGACGTGATCCGCTTCACGGATGGTCGCGTGGAGGTCGTCGACCGCGACGAGTTCGAGCTGCATCAGGTGCAGTACGGCTACCCGGACCACATCGTCGTCCGCACCGAGGCCGCGACCGCCGAGGCGCTCGACCTCGTGCTCCGTCGGGTGGCGCCGTTCGACGGCAGTGCCGCCCGAGCGTGGGTCGACCGAGCCCGGGCGTCCACCTTCAGCTGAGGCTGAGGGCTGAGGGCTGAGGCACGTCTATCGTCACGGCGCGGACCCAAGGAGACCAGATGATCGATCGGCAGCTGTTCGGGCGCACGGGCCACGAGAGCAGCCGGGCGATCTTCGGTGCCGCTGCTCTGGCGCGAGCCACGCAGGACCAAGCCGACGCGGTGCTGCCGGTGCTCGACGAGTTCGGGGTGAACCACCTCGACGTGGCGGCGTCGTACGGGGACGCCGAGCTGCGTCTGGCCCCCTGGCTCGCCGCTCGCGACGACTTCTTCGTGGCCACGAAGACCGGCGAACGAGACGGAGACGGCGCCCGCAAGAGCCTGGAGCGGTCGCTTGGGCGCCTCGGGGTCGACAGCATCGACCTGATCCAGCTGCACAACCTGGTGGAGCCCGACGAATGGGAGCTGGCGCACGGCAAGGGCGGTGCCGTGGAGGCGCTGGCGAGGGCGAGGGACGAGGGCCTGGTGCGTTGGATCGGCGTCACCGGTCACGGCCTCCGCATCCCCGCGATGCACCTGCGCAGCCTCGAACGCTTCGACTACGACTCGGTGCTGTTCCCGCTCAACCACTCGTTGCTGCGGGTCGACGACTACCGCCGTGACGTCGAGTCGCTGATGGCCGTCGCCTCCGAACGTGGTGTGGCCATGCAGACGATCAAGGCGGTGGCCCGGCGCCGGTGGCCCGACGGTCCGACGGGCCCCCGCCACAGCTGGTACGAGCCCCTGCGGGACGTCGCGGCGATCGGCCGGGCCGTGGCCTTCACGTTGGCCATGCCGTCGGTGTTCCTCAACTCCTCGTCCGACCGGTCCGTGCTCCGGGCCACCCTCGAGGCGGCATCGGGTCCGAGGCCCGAGCCGAACGACGAGGACCTCGACGCCGACGAGCGTCAGTGGGGCATCACTCCGCTCTTCGACGGGAACGAGCTCGAGCGAATCTGACCGGCGCTCGAGGGCTCAGGACTCGAAGTTGGGCGTAGCGGAGCGGGCCGACTCGCTGCGGTCCTTCGGCTCCTCCCACTCCTCCTGACGGCCCAGGGCGGTGAGGTCGAGGAAGTAGTACGAGCCGCCGGTCGACTCCAGGCCTCGGGCGTACTGGGAGTAGGTGTGGAAGACCCTGCCGTCGACCTGCAGGAAGCAGCTGCGACCGGGCATCTCGAACGGCTGCTCCGACGAGAAGAAGTCGGATCCCATCGCCTCGAACTCGGCTCTGGTCCGGTAGTTGTACTGCGCCGCCCCCGCCGACTCGTCGATCGTCACGCCGAAGTCGTGGTTGAACCGGGTTCCGAACGACGAGTACCAGGGCACGTCCCAGCCCTTGCGGGCCTTCCAGCGCTCGAGCTTGGCCAGCGGCGCTCGGGACACCATGGCGTAGGTCGTGTCTCGAGCGTGCAGATGCTCGAAGAAGCCGGGTGACAGCTCGTCGGTTCCGGCGGTGCAGCTCGGGCAGCCGTCCTCCCACTCGGGTTCGAACATGAAGTGGTAGACGATCAGCTGGCGCCGGCCCTCGAAGACGTCACGCAGTGGGGTCGGCCCCTGCGACCCGTCGAGCACGTAGTCCTCGATGATCTCGACCATCGGCAGGTTGCGCCGCTCGGTGTTCAGGGCATCGCGCTGCCGGGTCAGCTCCTTCTCCTTGGCCAGCAGAGCCCGACGAGCGGCCGTCCACTCGTCGCGGGTGGTGATCCGAGGAAGGGTCATTGCGTCTCCTTGGGTCGGGGCGCAACCGATGTCGTTGCGTCAACCGTCCCCATGGTGACGGGCCCGGCGGCGCAAGCTCATCTACGGCCTGGTCGCGACGGTCGGGTCGGCGATGATCGCCTCAGCCGCGTGCCGCTCGGTCAGGCCTCGACTCTCGGCGATCCCGCTCAGCACCTGGCGAGCGGTGTCCGCTGAACAGGCCCGCTGTCGCATGACCAGCCGAATGGCCTGATCGACCACCGACTCGTCTTCCATGGCCATCACGATGTCGTCCACCACGCTGAGGGCCAACGGAAGGATCGGAGCTTCGATGATCGCCTCGGCGGCCGCGGCGGCGAACGGCTCCGCTTCACGCTCCGAGGTGGCGTCGAACGCGTTGGCCGCGGTGGAGTAGAGGTTGAGCGAACCGATGAGGCGGCCTCGCTCGTGGAGCGGAACGGACAGGACGCTGTTGATGCCGACGTCAAAGGCACCGGGGGCGAAGCGCCGGTAGGCGGAGCCGTTGTTGACCAGATCGACACGGACCACCTTCCCGCCGCCCCTGATCGCATCGAGGCATGGCCCCTCCTGTGACCGGTACTGCACGATGTCGGCCTCCAGGGCAACGTGGTCGGTCACCGCGATCGTGGCGGCCCGGCCCTCGAGCACCAGTGCCGCGCTGGCCGTGTCGCAGCGGGGCATGATCCGAACCGCCAGGTCGATGACGGTCTCGAGCCGGCCACGCAGAACTGCGTCGCCACGAGCCAGCGCGTCGACCTTGGCGAGGTGGGGTTCGAAGTCCCTCATGGATGCATCCTTGCGGGTGGGGCCGGGTCCGCACGCCGCCTTACCCCACCCGATCGGCACGGATGCCTACGCCGTGCGCGTCAGCGGGGTCTACGGTGCTCCGCGATGGAGCGGGGGCGGGTGTCGAGGTCGGTGAAGGGCCGCAGCAGGTAGCCGTCGGGGTCGGCCAGGACGAGCTGCCGGTTGCCCACCTGCTCCGAGCCAACGTCGTACCACTGCTCATGAGCTCGGCCGCACCCAGGGCAAGGTACGCGAACCGCTCCGCCGGCCTCTGGTAGAGCACCGAGAACCCGACGATGCCGACGTAGAAGCGCAACGAAGCGTCCAGATCGGCGACGTCCAGCTCGGGCACCAGAGCCGCATGCGCAGCCTGCTCGTCGACCTCGGGCATCGCCGAGGAACGTACCGCAGGGCGCGGACGCCGATGCGTCAGGAGAGCGCCGCTCGCACGGCCGACGCCAGGTCACCGCTCGGCTCGGCATGCACGTCGGCCAGGCCGAGGAAGGTGGCCAGCTCGCGGAGGCGATCCGCCAGGACGGGCAACGACCGGTCGGGGTCGAAGCTCGTCTCCCCGTGGGCACTGCGCACGCGCAGCACACCGAGCTGCCGGTCGGCCTTCAGGTCGACCCGGGCCACCAGCTCGCCGTCATGCAGGAAGGGCAGGACGTAGTAGCCGTGCACCCGCTGGGCCGCCGGGACGTAGATCTCGATGCGATACCGGAAGTCGAACAGGGCCTCGGTGCGCTCGCGCTCCCAGATCAGCGAGTCGAAGGGGGAGAGCAGCGCCGACGATCGCACCCATCGAGGCAGCACCGCGTCCGGGTGCAGGAACGCGGGGTGGCGCCAGCCCTCCACCGACACCGGCCGGAGGGCACCGTCACCCACCAGCTCCGCCACCAGCCGGCGGGCGGTCACGATGTTGAGCCGGTAGTAGTCCGCCAGGTGTCGAGCCGTTCCGACGCCGTGGCTGCGAGCCGCCGAGAGCAGCAGCGTCTTCATGGCATCGTCATCGGCGGGGGTCGGCACGCTCAGCACGCTCGCCGGCACGGTGTGCTCGGGCGTCACGTAGTACCGGGCGAACGTCCGCGGGTTGCGCACGGCTGACACCTGGTTGCGCCAGAACAGCCATTCCACGGCCTTCTTGGCGTCACTCCAGTTCCACATGGCGCCTGGCGCAGCGGCCCCGCGCTTGATGGCGTCACCGAGGTGCTCGAGCTGGTCGAGCGTCACGGGTCCCCGTTCGGCGACGGCCTTCAGGAGCTGCTCCACCAGCTCCGGCCGCCGCTTGGACACGCTCGCCATGCCGCCCCACATCCGGCCGTTCGCCATCCGCCAGCGCAGGAGCGGATGGACGGAGACCGGCAGGAGCGACGCCTCGTGGCCCCAGTACTCGAACACCTCGCCGCTGCCCCACAGCCACGCCGACAGCGCCGTGCGGTCGTATGGGCCCAGGCGGGCCAGGAAGGGCAGCTCGTGCGAGCGGGTCAGCACGTTCACCGAGTCGATCTGCACGAGTCCGACCCGGTCGAGCACCCGCCGGAAGTGCCGGCGATCCGGCCGCCCGGCGGGCCTCGGGTCGTTGAACCCCTGCGCCTCGAGCGCGATGCGGCGAGCCTCGGAGCGGCGCAGGGTGTCGGACGTGAGCGGCACCCGGGTAGCAGAGCACGTCCGGCGAACCGCTCAGGGCTCGGGAACGCCTTCGATGATGCGGATGTCGCGCTCGGCGCCGTCGTCGAGCAGGCGCAGCGCCTCCTGGTACGCCGGGCTCTCGTAGGTGCGGACGGCCTGCTCGGCGCTCGGGAACTCGATGATCACGGTGCGCTGCATGACCCCCGACTCGAACGCCGCGTAGGGCGCGCCCCGCGCCAGGAAGCGACCACCGGCCTCGGGGATCACCGTGCTGGCGAGCTCCGCATATCTGGCCACCTTGTCCGAATCGTGGATCGCCCGGAACGTGTTGATCCAGTAGCCCTTCGCCATCGACGGCTCCTCGCACTCGAAGCCCTCTCCGAGCGGAGGGCCTGCCCGGCTCGGGAGGCTACGCGCGCCAACCGCCAGACTGATCCGTCATGACGGGTGACGAAGGCGCCGGCTCGCGAGTCCTCAGGTACGTCACCCATCCCGAGGTGGCGATCGATCCAGAGACGGCCGTCGGGAGCTGGCGGCTGAGCAGTGAGGGCGTCCGCCGGGCCGAGGCCATGTGTCGACGGCCGTGGGTGGGCCGCATCACTCGGATCGTCAGCAGCGACGAGACCAAGGCCGTGCAGACGGCCGAGGTCCTCGCCGCCCACACGGGCGTCGAGGTCGAGGTCCGCCTGGGCATCGGTGAGAACGACCGGTCGGCCACGGGCTTCGTGCCTCCGGCTCGCTTCGAGCAGCTGGCCGACCGGTTCTTCGCCGAGCCGGAGGCGTCCGTCGAGGGGTGGGAGCGGGCCGTCGATGCGCAGCTCCGCATCGTGACCGGGCTACGGGACCTTCTCTCCGAAGTCCGGTCCGGGGACGTGGCCGTGATCGGCCACGGCGGGGTGGGCACCCTCTGGTACTGCGCCCTGGCCGGGCTGCCGATCGATCGCCGCCACGACCAGCCTCATCAGGGCCACTACTTCACCGTCGACCGCGGGAGCGGGCTGCCCACCCATGGTTGGCAGCCCATCGACCGAGGCGGTCCCGGCTAGCGATCAGCGCTTGAGGTTCGAGACGACCCTGCGCACTCGGCCGTGTCGCTCCACGGCGAGGGCGGCGATGGAGGCCACCTGCTTCGCGTCAGCCGCATCGGCCACCCCGACGGTGATGCGGTCGGGCGCCTCCGCGGCCAGGGAGTCCAGCGCGTCCCGGTCGCGCCCGGCCCCGACCACGGTGGCGCCTCGCGCCGCGGCCAGGAGCGCGGTCGCGCGACCGATGCCGCTCGACGCTCCGAAGACGACGATCACCTGCTGATCGAGCGGCTTGTGTCGCACGCGTGCTCCTCTCTTGACGGCTCGGTCCTGCCCCGGTGCCCACGTGGTAGAACGCCCCGGTGCCGGCCGACCTGGACGTGGGTGAGGACCTGCCGTACCAGGAGCGGGCCTGGCGCGTGCAACGGATCGGCTGGCTGCTTCTCATCCTGACCCTCGTGGCCGCCATGCTCGGCGCCTTCGGTGACGGCCCGCTCGCCCGGGCCACCGTCGCGTCCGACGACGGTTCGCTGTCGGCGAGGGTCCAGCGGCTGGACCGGCATGGTTCCCCCAGCTCGATCGGCCTTCGCATCCGTCCCGAACCGGGCGCTGACACGGTGGAGGTCTGGATCGACCGAGGGTTCGTCGAGAAGCAGGTGTTCGAGACGATCCACCCGGAGCCGGCCACGGTGACGGCTTCCCGTGATCGCCTCACTTACGAGTTCAAGGTGGAGCCGGACACGCCGGAGGTCCGGATCTCGTTCGAGACGGTGCCGGACGGCCTGGGCATGTCCACCGGCGAGCTCGGGGTGGTGGACGGCGCCTCCGTCCGGTTCCGACAGTTCGTCTTTCCCTAGGGGGGTTCATGGGTTCCGTCGTTCGGGGTCTGGCCGTCTACGGCTTCCTGCTCCTGCTCTTCCGTGTCACCGGGAAGCGGTCGCTGGCCGAGATCACGACCTTCGACGCGGTGCTGTTGCTGATCATCTCCGAGGCGGCCCAGCAGGCGCTGATCGACGGCGACAACTCGATGACGAACTCGTTCCTCGTGATCGCCACCCTGCTCGCGGCCGACGTCGTGCTCTCGGTCCTCTCGCTGCGGTACCGCAGGATGGGGCGCCTGATCAACGATGTGCCGCTGGTGCTGGTGGAGCACGGCCGCCCACTGCAGGACCGCATGCGGAAGGTGCGCGTCGAGGAGTCCGACGTGCTGGAGCGGGCGCGTGAGCTGCAAGGCCTCCGATCGCTGGAAGAGGTCGACTACGCCATCCTCGAGCGCAGCGGGACGATCACGATCATCCCGCGTGCGCAGCCCTAGGTCGGGTCCGACCAGCGCAGGATCGCGGCCAGGCCGCCTTCCACCGACGTCCCCGGCACGATGCGCACGGCGGCGCCCGTGCCCAGGGCGGCGCGAACGGCCACATCGACGAGGCGGGCCTGCGTGCCGTCGCCGGCGCCCATGTTCCGTAGAGCCGCCTGGGTCAGTGCGACCTGCTCCGGTTGCGGGCCGAACCACGCCGGCCTCTCGTCGGCGGGGTCGTCGTGGACGAGCAGCACATCGACCTGAGCCTTAGAGAGCGCGGCCAGCGTCGCCTCCGGCCCCTCGGCCGCGCGGTCGCCCTGGCCCCGCTCCTCCTTGAACTTCTGGAGCAGCCCCACCGTGTCCTTGGCGACGGCCGTGGCCACCATCGTGTCGGCCTCGTCCTGCGAGCGCTCCGCGGAGCCGTCGACGGCTCGGCTGGCGTCGATGTCGATCACCTCGGCCCGCAGATCCGTCGGGAGCTCCTCGTGGAGCAGCTGGACGGCACGGACGTCGCCGCCCACGATCAACAACCGGGCGTCCACCTGGTCGACGAGGCGGACGATCTCGGCCGCCACCTCCTTCGCGTTCTTCTCCCAGCTGTTCTCGGCCCGCTGCTGGAACCGTCGCTGTGACCACCCGCCCGGGTTGCTCCGGCGGACGTGCGGGCCGGGGTCCGAGCCGGCGGTCGTCTCCTCCGCGATCTCGGCGCCGGCGACGGCCACGAGGTCTGCGCCGAGCCGGTCGGTCTTCACCAGGACGTAGGCCGCTGCGGCCTGGCGCCATTCGAGCAGCTGCACCACCGAGGGCAGCGGCGACCACCGGCCGACGTCGGTTGCCGGGGCGGACGGGGCGTTGGTGAGGTGGCTCACGCCGGAGTCGGTCGCGATGACGGCCAGCCCGGACCCCTCCGTGTTGGCGTCCTCCACCAGGGGGTCGACGTTCGAGAGGGCGGCCTCGCTCGCGCCCGAGGCGGCCAGCTCGTCCCGCAGAGCCCGCCACCGGGCGGCGTTTCGCGGACCGGCGTTCTCGATGGCCGGTTCAGTGGCCAGGTAGACGGTCACGAAGGGGCCGGCTCCTTCGAAGAGCTGGACGAGGTCGGGAGCGTGAACAGCGGCGGTCGGTGTAGGTGCGGAAGCCTCCATGAAGGCGATCCTTCCCGGAGCCTGGCGCAGGCATTCGGGAAGGGCCTAGAACGGGCCCCGAGATGCCACTTACCGCGGATCCCCGCTACACCCGTTCGTTCGCCGACGTGCTCGGTGTCCGCATGGCCTACGTCGACATCGGTGCCGGTGACCCGATCGTCTTCCTGCACGGCAACCCGACCTCGTCGTACCTGTGGCGGAACGTCATGCCCCACCTCGAAGGGCTGGGCCGCCTGATCGCTCCGGACCTGGTGGGGATGGGCGACTCCGGGAAGCTGCCCGATTCAGGGCCCGGGCGCTACACGCTCCAGGACCACGGCCGGTACCTCGACGCCCTTCTGGCCGCCCTCGACGTCACGCGGAACGTGACGTTCGTCGTCCACGACTGGGGCTCCGCGTTGGGCTTCGACTGGGCCAACCGCCACCGCGACGCGGTGAAGGGCATCGCCTACATGGAGGCGTTCGTCCGCCCGGTGACCTGGGACGAGTGGCCGGAAGGCGCTCGTAGGATCTTCCAGGCCTTCCGCTCGCCCGCCGGCGAGGAGATGGTTCTCGACAAGAACGTGTTCGTCGAGCGCGTGCTTCCCGGTTCCGTGCTGCGCACGCTCGGTGACGACGAGATGGCCGAGTACCGCCGGCCTTACCTCGCGCCCGGCGAGGATCGGCGCCCGACGCTGACGTGGCCCCGTCAGGTGCCGGTGGAGGGTGAACCCGCCGACGTGATCGCCCTCGTCACCGCCTACGGGGAGTGGCTGGCCGGGAGTGCGGTGCCGAAGCTGTTCGTCAACGCTCAACCGGGCGCGATCCTCACCGGCCCGCAGCGGGAGTACTGCCGCACGTGGCCGAACCAGGAGGAGGTCACCGTGGCCGGCAACCACTTCCTCCAGGAGGACTCGCCCGACGAGATCGGTGCTGCCGTCGCCGCCTGGTACCGGCGGCTCTGAGCCCACAGAGGCGGGCTCTACGACGCGAAGGTGGCGATGGCGTGGGCCACCAGCTCGTCGTCCTGCTTCACCTCGGCCTCGACGATGGTGACCCGCCGGCCATGCTTGCGTACGCACGCCTCAGCGACGAGTCGCCCCGCCTGGCCCGGCTCGAGGTAGGTCACCTTCATCTCGATGGTCACCGGGGCCTCGGAGCCGGCCGAGAACACTGCCGCACCCATGGCCACGTCGACGAGGGTCGCGATGGCGCCACCGTGAACGGTGCCGTGACCGTTCAGGTGCCGCTCGTCGGCATGGAGCGTGACCTTGACCTTGCCTTCCTCCTCCGGCTGGCCGACGTCCAGCCCCACCAGCTCGCCGAACCCGGTCACGGATTGATCCTCTTGCATCGCATGGTCGGCCCCATACCCATGTCCGGGCGTGGGAGACATCGAGCATCGGGTTACGGGTGGACCGGGGCGGGCAACGTCTTGGTTGGAACGCACGAGAGGAGTCGGGATGAGCAACGAGGGTCAGGACGTCGGCGCCGCGCAGGACACCACCGAGTCGCCGGTACCGGAGGCGGCGGACGCCCCGGGCGTGGACGTCGCCGACGTACCCGGCGGGGGTGAGATCCCGGCGGCCGAAGCGGTCGACCTCCGGCCGTTCCCCGACGAGCAGACCTGAGGCGTCGACGGATCCCGACGGCGAGCGGCAGCGTCTGGCGGCCACGTTCGACCTGGCCGCCGACCGGTATCAGCGTGCCCGCCCCGAGTACCCGTCGGCGCTCTTCGACCACCTCCTGCACGTCGCCCAGCTGACGCCCGGGCATCGCCTGCTGGAGGTCGGTTGCGCCACCGGCAAGGCGACCCGTCCGCTGGCCGAGCGCGGCTTCCGGATCACCTGCGTCGAACCCGGCCAGGCTCTCGCGGCCGCCGCACGTCGCAACCTGGCGGGCTTCGACGTCGACATCTTCGAGAGCGACTTCGAGAGCTGGCGCAGCCCTGAGCGGTTCGACCTCGTCTACGCCGCAACTGCGTGGCACTGGATCGATCCCCAGCTCCGCTATCTGCAGGCGGCCGCAGCCCTCCAGCCCGGCGGCTTCCTGGCGTTCTGGAGCGCGGTGCACGTGCTCCCTCACGGTGGTGACCCGTTCTTCGCCGAGATCCAGGAGGTCTACGACGAGATCGGCGAAGGCGTCGATCCCGAGGCGCCCCTTCCCCGGCCCGGGCTTCTCGACGATGAACGTGCCGACATCGAGGCCAGTGGACGGTTCGAGGTGGTGGACGTGAGCCAGTTCGACTGGGAGACGGTGCATGACGCCGAGGGCTACATCGACCTGCTCGAGACCTTCTCCGGCCACATCGCCATGGAGCCCGAGCCGCGGGAGCGGCTGTACGGCGAGATCCGGCGGCGCCTGGCCGAGCGACCCGAGGGACGGCTGCGGCGGCACTGGGGGGCCGTCCTCCACGTCGCCCGGCTCCGGAGCTGACCTGCGAAGTACCATGGGGAACACATGTTCTCCGCTCACCTCACCGCCATCGAAGTCGAGAGCGCGCTCATCCACCGCCAGGCCTCCGACGGTGGCCTCGCCTCACCTGTGCCGTCCTGCCCGGGTTGGACGTTGCGCGACCTGGTCGTCCACGTCGGCACCGTGCAGCGCTTCTGGGCGGAGAACGTGAGGGCGGCCACACCCGGAGAGCAGTGGAGCGGCGATCGCGTTTCCCCGAGCTCAGAGGCCGGCTTGAGCCGATGGTCGCAGGAGGGCACGGCCCTCCTGGTGGCGGCTCTGCGCGAGGCCGGGGAGGCATCGCCGTGCTGGACGTGGTGGGGTGAGCCGCGCATGGCCGGCGCAGTGGCCCGCCACCAGGTGCAGGAGGCGTCGGTACATCGATGGGATGCCCAGTGCACGTCGGGCCGGCCCGACGCCCTCGACCCGGTTGTGGCGGAGGACGGCGTCTCGGAGTTCCTCGAGATCATGCTCGGCTCGGCCTCGACCAAGCTCGGCGGAGTCGTGGCGCTCGTAGCCTCCGACACCGGGCGCGACTGGAGAGTCGGCGCCGGCAACGGTGAGCCGGCCGCAACCCTCCGGGCGACGGCCTCCGACCTCGTGCTCCTGCTCTATCGGCGGGTGAGGGCGGCGGACGTCGCCCTCATCGACGGCGACCCCTCGCTCGTCGAAGCGCTGTTGGGAGCCGCGGCAACCCGGTAGCTCGAGCCGAGGCCCGCCTGAGGCCCGACGGCTACGCCGTCCTGATGGCGACGATGTCGTGTGCCGGCCGCCCCGCAACCAGGCCGCGCCGCTCGAAGCGGGTGAGAGGGCGAGCGCCGCGTGAGCGGCTGGTGAGTCGAAGGTGGGCGGCACCCTCCAGCACGTCGGTCACCTGCTCGGCGTAGCTCGCGCAGTCCGTGGCGACATGGAGTCGCCCCCCGGGGCGCAGCTTGTCGCTGGCGAGGTCGGCGAAGGCAGGCGTCACCATGCGGCGCTTGGCGTGGCGCGCCTTCGGCCACGGGTCGGGGAAGAAGACTCGTACTTCGTCGAGGGAGTGCGATGGAGCTGCGTCGCGAAGCCACAGCAGTGCGTCCGCTTCCAGCACCCGCACGTTGGTGAGGCCTCGCTCGTCGATCCGCCGCAGCAGGGTGGCCACCCCGGCGGTGTGGGTCTCCACGGCCACCACGTCCCGGTCGGTCTCAGCGGACGCGAGGGCCACCGTGGCCTCGCCCATCCCGCATCCGATCTCCAGCACGAGCGGAGCGGCGCGGCCGAACACCTGACCTGAGTCGAAGGGCTTGGTCGGCTCGATGCCGAAGCGGGGCAGCAGCCGTTCGAGATCCTGGATCTGTCCCGGCGTGAGCCGACGCCGGGTCTTGTAGGTCCGCACCGCATCTCCAGGCTGCACCGAACCCAGGCTGCCACGGCGACCGGCGGGTCCGATGCGGTTGCCGGACGCCTTCGGTCGGCCGGTCGCTCGTGGCCGCGGTGGTCGACTGGGCGCCAGACACCGGAGCCGAAGCAGTCGGGCTCTGGGTGACGAGGGGCAACGACCCGGCCGAGCGCCTCTACCGGTCGGTCGGGTTCGAGCTGACGGGCGACTTCCAGCCGCTGCCTTCGGACCCATGCCAGGACGAGGTGCGGATGCGGCTACCAGGGCAGAGCGGAGTCAGTCGAGCTTGACCGCCAGCAGGGTGAAGGTCAGCGGGATGCGGGGCCGGCCTGCCTCCTGCTCCCATCGGCCCTTCGCCGTCTGGACCAGCCAAGGGAAGCGGGGCCAGACGGTCCAGTCGTGCTCCGTGAGCCGCTCGAGGCGGAGCCCACGGTCCAGCACGGAGGTGACGATCTCGCCGATCGAGTGGTTCCACTCGTACGAGCGGGTGTGCTCGAGGCGGCCATCACCGTCGGTGTAGGTGACGTCACCGTCGTCGGCGTACGGCTCCGCCTCCTGGAAGTACGAGTGCTCGATGCGGACGTCGTCGTCCGCAAGGGCCCAGGCGAGGGGGTGCACGTCGTGCAGGTACAGCCGACCGCCGGGGCGGAGGAGCGCCGCCACCTGGTCGGCCCAGGTCTCGACGCTCGGCAACCAGCACAGCGCTCCGAGGCTGACGAACACGATGTCGTAGGTCTCAGGGCTGAGCGCCTCCGCGGCTCGCAGCACGTCGGCCTGGACGAACCGGGCCCGTTCGGCCAGACCGGCGCGAGCCGCCAGCTCGGTTGCCTGGCGGATCGCCTCACCCGAGAAGTCCAGGCCGGTCACCCGGGCTCCGGCGTGCGCGAAGGCCAGCGTGTCGAGCCCGAAGTGGCACTGCAGGTGCACCAGGTCGAGACCGCTCACGTCGCCCAGCGCCTCGACCTCCCGGTCACGAAGTGGTCGCGGCCCGGCGAGCCAGCCCTCGACGTCGTAGAAGGACGACGCCACGTGTATCGCCACCCGGTCGTCCCAGTTGGCGCGGTTGGCGTCGATGAGCTCGGACATGGCCGGGCAGCGTAGGCACCGGACCCCATCCGGCACCGCCGGTTTCCGGGGTCGGAACGTCGCGAGCGTCAGCTCGTCGTGCGGCCGAGGAGCGTCGTGACCACCGCGCCGCGACGGAACACGGTGATGTCGCCGTCGACCGAGACCTTCAGCACCACCTCGGCCGTCTCCGAGAGGGTCCGGGCGGCAGCCGTGCGGGCGCCTTCGTGCTGGCTGTCCGCGCTCGTGACCACGGCGCCGTAGGCGACCAGCCGACCCTCCCGGTCGAGCACGGTGGCACCGTCGAGCGTGGCCAGCCGCACGAGCGTCGGGGCGTCCAGCTCCTCCGCGTCGATGAGGTGGTGCAGGCGGGTCTCGGTGCGCATGGCCGACGGGTCGATCTCGTTGCGCAGGTCGTAGCGGTCCTTCAGCGGCACGACGCCATCGAGCCGGGCGGGGTCGTCGACGATGGCGAGGATGGCGCCGGCAGGCTGCCCGGAGATGGTGAAGGCGGCCTGGGTCACGAGCGCCGCGACCGAGCCTCCGCCGATCATGTTCTCGATCGAAGCGGCCAGCTCGAGCGGGAACGCCGTCCAGTGCTCACCCCGCCGCACGAGGAGCGGGCGACCGTCCACGAAGGTCCAGATGCTCCGGTCGTCCCGCACGAGGAAGCCCACGCCCCCGAACAGCCGGGTCGCCTCGGCCACCAGCGAACCGCCGCCGAAGGCATGGTCGTCGCCTGTGTCGGCCAGGTCGGCACCCGGGACGAGCCGCTGGAACCGGTGGCGCTGCAGCTCGGTGCGGGCTCGCCCGCGAGGGTCGACGAGGAGCACCGACCGTCGTCCGTCGAAGAGGAGAGGCGCCCGCTTGGCCGTACGGACATCAGCTGGGTAGGCGAAGTCCAGCCGCGGCGCGTCGTGCAGCACGTCGGCCACCACCACGCCATGCGTCAGGTCATGCGACTCGACGCGCGTGCCGCTGAGCTCGATGAGGAAGTCGATGGTGTCGGCCACCAGGCCGGTCGTCACCGAGCCACCGACCCTCCGGTCGAGGTACGCGCCCAGCACCTCGGCCGCCACGGTGTCGCGCAGTGCCCGTCGCATCGCCGGCCCGACGGCACCGCGCTGCGGCGCTCGACCCGGACGCCGGAACGGCTCCACGGCCGCGAGCCCCGCCTTCGGCAGCACGTCCAACAGCTCGGCGAGGTAGGTGCTCCTGCCTACGGTCGACACGAGACGGGCCACCCGCTCGTCGAGGCGCACGCAGAGCGTCGTCTGCCAGCCAGGGGGTCCGGGCGCGGTGGCGGAAGCCGTGCCGGCCGGCCAAGGCGGCTCGTGCTCCGGTGCTTCGGCGCCATCGGTGGGTGAGTAGACGACCTCCACGACCGCCGCCGCCAGCATGTCCGAGACGGCGGAGGCGACGGCGTCTCCGTAGGGGTCCACGGGAACGTCGTCGACCGTGGAGGTGCGGTTCCAGGTCACGCCGCCAGTCTCGCCGACCCGTCGGCCTCTGCGGACACCACGCCTGCGACGCGCTGTGCCAAGATCCGCCCGACACCGCTCTGGAGGCCTGCCTGATGCTCGTGCGCGACATGGAGTCCTGGATCCGGGCTGCGGGCCTGCCGGCGCGCCCACTCCCCTCGATCCAGATCGCGTCGGGCCCACAGGTCCATGCCTCACCGTTGGGGATCCGGGAAGGTGCCACCACCGTCCTCGGCCTGGTCGGTCAGCAGGTCGCCGACATCTGGCAGGCCGGCAGCGGGCAGGCGCAGGAGGTGGGCATCGACACCCGGCATGCCGAGATCGCGATGGCAAGTGCCTGGCTGCTGCGGGTCGACGGCGACCTGGCCACCACCCGCAACGCGCCGGGCGGCCCGATCGAAGGTGGGTTCACCACCGCCGACGACAAGACCCTCTACTTCCTGTGCGCCTTCCCCGGGCTCACCCAGCAGACGGCCGAGGCCCTCGGCTGCGAGCTGACCCGAGAGTCGGTGAAGGCCACCATCCGAGCGCGCCCGGCGGCCGAGCTCGAGGCGGCCCTGAACGCACGTGACGTCACCGGGGTGATCGTGCGGGACCACGACACGTGGACGAGCCACCCGCAGGGTCAGGCCCTCGAGCACCAGCCCGCGGTCCACATCGAGCGGATCGGTGACGCACCGCCCATCCCTCTGCCCGGTGGCGAGCGCCCCCTGTCCGGCCTCCGCGTGGTCGACGCCACCCGGGTGATCGCGGGACCGATGTGCACGCGGACCCTCACCGAGTTCGGTGCCGACGTGCTCCACGTCGGCTCACCCCACGTGCCCGACCTCGTCTACACCCAGGCCGACACCGCGCACGGCAAGCGTCGGGCCTTCGTCGATCTCGACTCGGCCGACGGCTTGGCGGAGATGCGGGATCTCTGCAGCACCGCCGACGTCTTCGTCCAGTCGTACCGGCCCGACAGCCTGGCTCGTCGGGGCTTCGGGCCCGTCGACCTGGCCGCACTGCGCCCCGGGATCATCTACGTCTCCGAGTCGGCGTACGGCGACGAGGGGCCGTGGCGCACGAAGCGCGGGTTCGACGGCAACGTGCAGGCGGCCACCGGGATCCAGGCCATGCACGGCCCGCGCCCCCGCCCCGCCGCCGGGGGAGACGACAGCCCGATCGCCATGGCCATCAACGACTACGGCACCGGCTACTGGGGTGCCTACGGCGTGCTCGAAGCGCTGCGCCGCCGGGCCATCGAGGGGGGTTCGTGGCACGTACGGGTGTCGCTGGCCCAGACGGCGACGTGGTTCCTGCGCATGGGACGCATCCACGAGCCGGCGGACGCCATGCCGCCACGCGAGGCGCGGGCCCTGGCGGCCGAGCTGTCGGAGGAGAGCAGCTCCGACTACGGCGTGATGACGCGCTTGCGCCCGGTGCTCCAGATGTCGGAGACCCCTGCGCACTGGGCCACCCCCACCGTGCTGCCCGGCCACGACCCGGCGCGCTGGACCTAGCGCGGTTCGGATGAGGCCGTGACCATCGCCATCCGCCCTGCGACGGCGGAGGACCGGGAATGGCTCTTCGAGCTGCACGAGGCGGCGATGCTCGAAAGCGTGGAGCGGAACCACGGGCCTTGGCAGCGTGACGAGCAGCGTGAGCGCTTCTTCGCCCGGGACGAGACCGAGGTGCGCATCGTGCTCGTCGACGACGTACCGGTGGGTGCCGTCCACCTCGCCGACGGTGTGGACGACGCGCTCCACATCGGCTTGCTCGAGGTGCACCCCACGTCGCAAGGCAGAGGCATCGCCACCAAGGTCATCGAGGCGCTCGACGAGGAGGCGGCCCGCGCCGGCCGGGACCTCACCCTCCGTGTGCGTCGCGACAACCCGGCGCGGCGCCTGTACGAGCGCCTCGGCTTCCGGGTGACCGGTGAGGACGAGGTCCGCCTGCAGATGCGACGCAGCTGAAGCGACCGCCGGCCTACTCCACCCGGGCGCCGTCCGCGGCGCGGACGCGCCACCCACGGTCCACCGCACCCGGCTCGGCCAGCGCCACCACGCAGCCGCCGAAGCCCGCGCCCGTGAGCCGGCCGCCGAAGACGCCGGGAAGCGCCGTCAGCTCACCGACCAGCGCGTCGAGTCGAGGAGTGGAGACCTCGAAGTCATCGGCCAGGCTCCGGTGGCTCTCCACCATGAGACGACCGCACTCCACCAGCTCACCGGCACGCAGGGCGGCCGAGAACCGGCGCACCCGCTCGTTCTCGGTGACGACGTGCCGCGCCCTCGACCGCAGCACGACGTCGTCCAGCGTCTCGACATCGGCCAACGTCGCTTGGCGAAGCGGGCCGATCCTGGCCTCGGCCGCCTCGCATGCCGCGCGGCGCTCTCCGTAGGCCGACGTGGCGAGCGCCCGCGCCTGGCCGGAGTGCACCACCACGACGGCCACGTCGTCGGGCATTGGGACCGGTGTGACGGCCAGGCTGTGGCAGTCCATCAGCAGGGCGTGCCCGGCCACGCCGGACGCGGAGGCCAGCTGGTCCATGATCCCCGACGGCACGCCGCTGGCCCGCTGCTCCGCGCGCTGGCAGGCCAGTGCCAGCTCGAGCGGCGTCCCCTCGAAGCCGAGCGCGAGTGCGACCGCAACCTCCAACGCCGCACTGGAGGAGAGGCCGGACCCGATCGGCAGCGTGGTGGTCACCCCTCCCTCGAACCCCACTTGGGGCCGAACGGCCCACACCACCCCGGCCACGTACCGGGCCCACGCCGGCGTGACCGCTCGCGGATCCTCGACGGACAGCGGCACGAGCGCCTCGCCGGCCTCGTCCTCGGACCGGAGGCTCACGAAGTCCCCGCCCAGGTCACCTTCCACGGTGGTGCCCAGATCCACGGCCATCGGCAGCGCCAAGCCGCCCGTGTAGTCCGTGTGGTCACCGATGAGGTTCACCCGGCCGGGTGCCGTGGCCCGCATCAGTCGGCGCTCGTGGCCGCACGGAGAGCCGCCGCCGCCTCCTCGGGCGCGACGTGGTTGGAGAACTCGCCGCCGCCGAGCTCGAAGCTGCCCATCGACCTCCGCTCGTCCGGTGCCCAGTGGAACGGCGTGAACTCGATGTGGAAGTGGCTCACCGGCTCCCAGCCACCGTCGTCGGTGGGCGCCTGGTGCAGAGACATGACGTAGGGCAGCCGGAAGCCGAACAGGTTGTCGTAGCGGGCCGCCACATCGGAGATCAGCGTGGCCAGGGCGCCACGCTCGATGTCACTCAGGTCGAGCAGGGACGGCACGTGGCGCTGGGCGACGATGTGCACCTCGTAGGCAAAGCGCGCCGCGAAGGGCACGTACGCCACGAAGGCATCGCTCCGGGCCACGATGCGGACTCCCTCGAGCCGCTCCTGTGAGACGACGTCACACATCACGCAGGTGCCCCGCTCGAGCAGGTGCTCCTGGGCCTCGGCCAGCTCCCGCGCCGCCAGCGGAGGGATCCCGGGGTACGCGAAGACCTCACCGTGGGGGTGGGCGAGGTTCTGACGCAGCATCCGCCCACGGCTCTCCGCCACCAGGACGTAGGCGACACCCTCGCGGGCGCCGAGCGCGGCGTAGCGGTCGGCCCAGACGTCCACCAGCAGGCGAACCCGTGTCGAGCCGAGGGAGCCAAGCGATGCCTGGTGGTCGTCGGAGTAGACGATCATCTCTGTCGCACCAGCGGCCGCGTCGACCCGGTACACGCCCACCGCAGCCACCGATGGGCTGGGCGGCTCGGCGGCGAGCACGGGGAACGGGTTGTCGAAGACGGCCACGTCGAACGACGACCACGGCAGGGAGGTGGACCGTCCTCCCTCGATCGCGGGGCACAGCGGGCACCGGTCGTCCCGACGGCGGGTGCCACCCGCCGGTGGCGGCTCCGCGAACGTGCGCCATCCACCCGTGATGGGGTCGAGCCTGCGCTCCGTCATCGGGCGGGCGCGCCCGTGTGCGAGTAGCGGCGGGCCCGGCGCCCGTCGGCCAGAGGTACCTCCTCGACCGTCAGCACCGGCCGGTCGAGCGCAGCCCACCTCAGGATGTCGGCCAGCAGGGCGCGGGCGGCGGCGTCGCCCCTGGCCGCCGCCCCGGCGAGGCGGTACTGGCAGAACACCAACCGACCGGCCCCCACGGGGTGACTGCCGACCACTGTGCCGGTCATGGCGCCCGGCACGGGCTTGTAGGCGATGACGACGGGCGTCTCCGGGAACGGCTCTCCGTCCACCACCGTGACGACGCTCCGGGCCTGCACCGTCTAGTCCTCCGCCACGAGGACGTTGCGCCGGGGGAGGGAGGGCAGCGCACCGTGGTCGGTGGTGAAGTGGAACACCGACGACCCCCACTCGGTCTCCACCGCGAAGAGGCGGACCGGCATCGGGAAGTGGTCCGCCGCCTCGACCGGTTGAGCCAGCAGCACCACGACCTCGCCCGCATCCAGGCGCTGCCGCACCACCGAGGCGACCTCTGCGTTCAGCGCGCCCTCGGCGACGACGGTAGGCCCCGTCGTGCCGACAACGGACCCCACCGCTTCGAGGGCCTGCGACAGCGGCCCCTCGTCGCCCACGACCTGGACCTCGACCCTCGCCTCGGGGGCGGCGACGACGTGCAGCGTGTACCTGTTCTCCCCGCACGGGTTTCCTCCGGCGCTCAGGGCCAGCCGCAGGTCGTGGGAACCGGGCACCATCGGTGCGATCAACGACACGGTGCCCACCAGCCGAGCACTCCACCCGTCCAGTCGATCGACCCGAACTGCGACGACGGACTCGTCGAAGCGGCCCGCCGCATCCTCGGCCTTCATGTCCGAGGTGTCCAGCCGCACCAGCTGCTCCATGCTGAGGGGCGGCCCGGCATCGCCGAAGCGCACGTCGATGATGACGTCGTCCAGCGGGGGGCCGTCGTTGGCGACGTGGAGGGTCGAGGTGACGACCTCGCCGGCCACCACCACGAGGCTGTCCAGTCGCAACATGGGCAGCACGGGCTGGTTGGCACGACGCATCTCGGCCACGGCGATCGGCTTGGGGTTGCGGTGAAGGTCGAGCAGCCCGTTGAGCTCGTGGGGCACGTCGGTCAGCTCCGTGACGCAGTAGCCACCGATGTGGTCATGGCGGCGGAACACCTCGGCCTGCAGCCGGTCGGAGAGCCCCTGGTAGCGCTGGGTCTCGGTGATGAACCGGGCGATGGAGGCGGGCCAGCGGGTGCCGGTCAGCCCGGCGCTGTAGATCTCCCTCGTGTCCCAGAACGGGGGCTCCGGCATGCTCGGCATCTCGGGCAGTCCCCAGTCACCGAACTCGGTGACGTAGAGGGGGCGGTCGAGGCCCGCCCACTGGCGGCAGGAGTCCTCGAGCTTGTCGAGGTAGTCGGCATGAAGGCGTCCGTACCAGTGGGCGGTGAGGACGTCGGCCGAGAAGACCCGGTCCGGATCAGGCTCGATCCAGTCGTTCTCGATGACCGGGCGGGTGTGGTCGGTTTCCTTGGCGGCTGCCACCAGCGCCCGGGCGAAGCGCTCGTAGCCATCCCAGCCGCGGGCTTCGATGCGATCGAGGCAGAGCTCGTTCATCACCGACCACAGGATCACGCTGGGATGGTTGCGGTCGCGGCGGATCTGCTGCCGGACCGCCTGCACGGAGCGAGTGGCGATGGTCGACTCACCCTCGGCCCCGAGACCCTCGTGGTCGATGGGTTCTGCCACCGGTATGTCGCAGTGCACCAGCATCCCCAGCTCGTCACAGACGTCGAGGTACACCGGATCGAAGGCCTTGATGTGCAGGCGGAGGGTGTTCAGGCCCATGGCCCGAGCGGCCCGCACCTCCTGCTCGATGGCGGCGCGGTCGCCCTCCGCGTACAGCTCGTCGGCACGGAAGCCCTGCACCAGCGCGCTCTTCATGCGGTACGGCTCACCGTTGAGCAGCAGCCTCGTGCCGTCCACTCGCACCGACCGCAGGCCGAAGCGGACCCGGCGGTGATCGCTGGGCCCGCCGTCCACCACGACGTCGGCCAAGGCGTGGTGCAGACTCGGCCGCTCCGGCGACCATCGCGCCGCCTCGCTCGACCCCAGCTGCGCGACCGCGACGACGGTGGTGCCCGGAGGGACGTCCACGACCTCTTCGTGGACGCAACCGACCGCCCGGACGCCCAACCGGCCGCTGACGGCTCCTGCGGCGACGTTGCGAAGGGTCACCTCGATCCGAAGATTCTCCGGGTCCCCGTTGACGAACACGTCCTCGATGACGAGGGGGCCGTGGCGACGCAGCACCACCGACTGCCAGATGCCTCCGTAGGTCATGTAGAGGCTGGGGCGACTCGGGAACACGTGGTTGGCCCACCCCTGCTTGCCGTGGGCGAGGGTCACGTGCTCCGGGTCGGTGAACTTCGGGTCGAACACGCGAACGGCCACCACGTTCTCGCCGGTACGGAGCACAGCGGTCGCGTCGAGCACGAAGGGCGTGAAGGGGTTGTCGTGCCCTCCCAGGAACAGCCCGTTGACCCAGACCTCGCAGACGTCCATGACGGCACCGAACTGGAGGCTCCAGCAGCCGCGGGCGTCCTCTATGGAGAAGCGCCGGCGGTACCACGCGTAGCCATCGAGCTCGAGCCAGCCCTGCGCCTCCCACAACGCCGGCACCTCGATGGACGCGGGCGTCAGCCCATCCAGATCGGCGAGCTGGTGGTCACCGGGAAAGAACTCCCAGGGACCGTCGAGGCCCGCGGCATCGTGCTCGTCGAATCGGATCGGCAGCACGTGGGTCAACCGGTCCCTCACCAGACCCACCTTGCCACGACCCCGGTCGTCAGTGACGGACTGCGCACAGACTCACCCAGTCGCTTGGGCGCTCCCTGCGCTGTCGATCGGCGAAGCCATGCGGGCCGCGATGGTGTCCCAGTGCTCGGTGCGGAGGATCGACTTCACGCCGTCGGCTCGGGCGAGCGGGTACTCCGCCAGTGCGGACCGGCACGCCGAGGCGAACCCCGCCGCGTCGTCGTGCAGCCGGACGACACATGAGCAGTCGGCCACCACGTCGGGCACGTGGGTGCTGACGACCGGCAGACCTGCAGCGAAGTACTCGAGTGTCTTCGTGGGGCTGATCGAGCGCATGGCCTCGTTCATGGCGAACGGCATGAGGGCGACGTTGGAGTCGGCCATCACCCGAGGAAGCTCGGCGTAGGTCTTGGGACCGGGGTACGTGATGTTCGGAGCCTGCGGCAGACGCGACTCGTCGATCTTCACGACCGGGCCCAACATGCGGATCTCCCGGTCGGACAGCTGCGCGACGAGGTCGGCCACCAGGTCGAGGTCCAGGCGCTCATCGATCACGCCGACGTACCCGGCGACCGGCCGGAAGCCATCGGAGGCGGCGACCCGGGCGGCCCGGCGCTCGACCGCGACGGCTAGTGCTCACGCTCGACGCCGCTCGGAAAGCACCACGCCCCCGCGCGGCGCAGAGTCGAAGGCGGCGAGGTCACGGACGGGTCGAGCGCTCGCGCCAGGTCGAGCGCCATCGGCGTGTCGATCCAGACGGTGCGCTCGGAGGTCTCGCCCAGCAGGGAGGGGAGCAGCGAGGCGTAGGTGTCAGAGGCCCGGGCGTCGAACGTCGGATCGACCGGACCGTCGGGCAGCTCCAGCCAGACCCGGTCCACGGTTCCATGCTGCTCACACCGCAGGGTGGGCTCGGCCACGTCCGCGATCACCGGCTCCTCGACGAACCACGTGCGGTCATGGTGACGTCCCACCCGGGCGATCAGGTGCTGCGGCCGCTGCCAGACGAACACCCATCGCAGGTGAGAGAGCACGACCAGCTCGTTCGACATCAGTCGTTCATCCCTCGGCTCGGTTCCAGGAGCCCCCGGCGCCACCCCGCGGGGCGCGGCACTCAACCGCGGGTCCTGAATCGGACACACTGGAGCCGATGCCGACTGGTACCGAAGCACGCCGGCAGGCGCTGCTCTCCGTCGCCGACGCCAAGGGCTATGCCGCAGTTCGCCTTGGTCGAGCCGAGTCGTTCGCCTGGTACACCGGCGGGGGTGACAACCGTGTGGACCACGCCGCCGAGCAAGGGGCGGCCGAGGTGGTGGTCACTGCGGACGGCCACTGGGTCGTGACGGACAACATCGAGGCGGATCGGCTCGGCCAGGAGCAGGTGCCCGGGTTGGAGGTGCTCTCGCACAAGTGGCACGAGACCTCGGACGTCCTCGTGCAGTCGCTCGTCGGCGACGGTGCCGTGGCCGGCGAGGCCGATCTCGGCGACGCGCTCGTGCACCTGCGAACCGTGCTCGACAGCGCCGCCCAGTCCCAGTACCGGCGGGTGGGAGCCGATGCCCGCGCTGCGGTCGAGGAGGTAGCCGGCTTGGTGTCGCCGGCCATGACCGAGTGGGAGGCCTCGGCGCTCCTGGTCGAGGCGTGCCGTCGGAGAGGTCTCTACGTGCCCGTGCTCATGGCCGCCGGCGAAGGTCGTCTACGCCGATACCGCCACCCGATCCCGGCCGACGAGCCGTTGGGCGACCGGGCCATGCTCGTCGTGTGCGCCGAGCGACACGGGCTCTACGCCAACCTCACCCGCCACGTGCACTTCTCCGAGCCGGACGCCGAGAGCCGGCGACGGCAGGCGGCATGCGATCACGTGCTCCGAGAGCTGCGCTCTGCCTGCCGGCCCGGTCGGACCCTGGGTGACGTGCTCCTCGACGGCCAGGCGCTCTACGAGGAGGCCGGCTTCCCGGGGGAGTGGGAGCACCACCACCAGGGCGGCCTCACCGGGTACGCCTCTCGCGAGGTTCTGGCCACACCTCGCTCGACGGTCGTCATCCAGAGCGGTCAGGCGTTCGCGTGGAACCCCTCCATCACCGGCGGCGGCAAGGCCGAGGAGACCTTCCTCCTCGGTGACGCCGGCGCCGAGGTGCTGACCGGTGTGACGGAAGCCCAGTAAGCCATGGCCGACTGCATGACGTGCGAGCTGGTGGCCCGGCGAGACCGAGGTGAGGCGCCGCCCTGGGACGCCATCGTTCGGACGCCCGGGTGGGACGTCGTCCACGCCTTCGGGACGGCGGTCGAGGGCTGGACGGTGCTCGTGGTCCGCAGGCACATCACCTCGGTTGCCGACCTGACCGACGACGAAGCCGCCGAGCTCGGCCCCCTCGTCAAGAACGTGTCCGCCGCACTGCAGAAGGTGCTCGGCTGCGAGAAGACCTACGTCGCTCAGTTCGCCGAGCACCCGCAGCATCCGCACGTCCACGTCCATGTCATCCCTCGCCCGGTGGATCTGGTCGCGGAGCACCGAGGTCCGGGCATCTTCGGCCTCATGGGTGTGGCCGCCGATCAGGCCGTGCCGGAAGCCCGCATGAACGAGATCGCCGCAGAGGTGCTCCGCCACCTCGACGCCGGCTGACGTCCGCTCAGGTTCGCTTCGGGAGCCGACGGACGGCGCCTTGCGCGGCGGACGTCGTCATCGTCGCGTAGGCCCGGAGGGCAAGGGACACCGGCCGGACGCGCTTCGCCGGAGCCCACGCTTCAGCCCCCCGGGCTTCCTCCTCAGCCCGACGCCCGGCGAGCACGTCGTCGTCGATGGCCAGGGTGATCGAGCGGCGGGCGATGTCGATCTCGATGCGATCACCGTCCCGCACGAGAGCGATCAGACCTCCCTCCGCCGCCTCCGGAGACACGTGGCCGATCGACAGGCCGGACGAGCCGCCCGAGAACCGCCCGTCGGTCACGAGCGCGCATGTCGAATCGAGGCCGGCGCTCTTCAGGTACGTGGTCGGGTACAGCATCTCCTGCATCCCGGGGCCGCCCCTCGGGCCCTCGTACCGGACGACCACCACGTCGCCGGCGCGGACGCGGCCGCCGAGGATCGCATCGACGGCCGCCTCCTGGCTCTCGCAGACCCGCGCCGGGCCGGAGAACGTCAGCATCGAATCGGCGACGCCGGCGGTCTTCACGATGGCGCCGTCGGGGGCGAGGTTGCCGCTGAGCACAGCCAAGCCGCCGTCGCGGCGGTAGGCGTGCTCCCTGGACCGGATGCATCCGCCCGCCTCGTCGGTGTCGAGCTCGGACCACCGTGTCGACTGGCTGAACGCCTGCTGCGTCGGGATGCCGGCCGGCCCGGCCCGGAACATGGTGCGCGCCTCCTCTGTCGCCGAAGCTCGGCGGACGTCCCAACGCTCGAGCGCCTCGGCCAGGGCCGGAGCGTGCACCGTGGACGTCGACCCGTCGATCAGCCCGGCCCGCTCCAGCTCCCCGAGGATCGCCATGACGCCGCCCGCGCGATGCACGTCCTCGACGTGGTAGCGGTCCGTGGCGGGAGCCACCCTGCAGAGCTGCGGCACCCGGCGGCTCAGCTCGTCGATGTCGGCCATGGTGAAGTCGATCGCGCCTTCGTGGGCGGCGGCCAGGAGGTGCAGCACCGTGTTGGTGCTGCCTCCCATGGCGATGTCGAGCGCCATGGCGTTGTGAAAGGCGCGCACGTCGGCGATGGCCCGCGGCCGGGCGCTGTCGTCGTCCTGCTCGTAGCGGCGACGGGCCAGGTCCACGACCGTGCGACCGGCCTGGCGGAACAGCGCCTCCCGATCGGCGTGGGTGGCCAGCAGCGTGCCGTTGCCCGGCAAGGCAAGACCGAGCGCCTCCACGAGGCAGTTCATCGAGTTGGCGGTGAACATGCCCGAGCACGAGCCGCACGTGGGGCAAGCCGAGCGCTCGACCTGCTCCACGTCGGCATCGGACGCGCTCGACCGACCGGCGATCTCCATGGCCGAGATCAGGTCGAGCTTCACCTCCTGGCCCGCCAGCCGGGTCTTCCCGGCCTCCATCGGGCCACCGGACACGAAGACGGTCGGGACATCGAGCCGCATGGCGGCCATCAGCATCCCCGGGGTGATCTTGTCGCAGTTGGAGATGCACACCAGGGCGTCCGCGCAGTGGGCGTTGACCATGTACTCGACGGAGTCGGCGATGAGCTCCCGGCTGGGCAGGCTGTAGAGCATGCCGCCGTGGCCCATGGCGATGCCGTCGTCGATGGCGATGGTGTTGAACTCCTTCGCCACCCCGCCGGCCGCGGCGATCTCCCCGGCGACGAGCTGGCCGAGATCCTTCAGGTGCACGTGACCGGGCACGAACTGGGTGAACGAGTTGGCGACGGCGATGATCGGCTTCTCGAAGTCGTCGTCGGTCATGCCGGTCGCCCGCCAGAGGGCGCGGGCGCCGGCCATGTTGCGACCGGAGGTCGAGGTGCGGGAGCGGTACGGAGGCATGCCTCGACCGTCGCGCCGGCGCGTTCGCGTAGGAAGGCCCAGGGGAGAGTGGCACCACCGGTACTACCTTCACGGGGGTGCGTGCGGTCGACCTCGGCAAGTTCCTCCGGTCCCGCCGAGCGCAGGTCGACCCGGCTGACGCGGGCTTCCCGTCGACCGACCGCCGGCGGGCGGCCGGTCTCCGTCGCGAGGAGCTCTCGTCGCTGGCCGGTGTCGCCGTCTCGTGGCTGGCCAAGCTCGAGCAGGGCCGCGCCAATGCCGTGTCGGCCGACGTGCTCGACGCACTCGCGCTCGCACTGCGGCTGGATCCCGCCGAGCGCTCGCACCTGTTCGCACTGGCCGGCTTCCGGGCCGATCCGGCCGACCCGCCCGCGCCACGCGTGACGGACGCGCTCCGGACGCTGCTCGATGCGCTCGACCCGAGCCCGGCCTATCTGCTCGACCGAGCGTGGAACATCATCGCCTGGAACGACGCCGAGGCTCGGCTCTTCACCGGCCTGACGAGCCATGACGGCGTGCCCAACCTCCTCGAGCTCGTCTTCGGCGACACGGACCTGGCCCGGCTCATGGTCGACCACGACGCCGAGTGCGTGCGGCTCGTGGCCCAGCTGCGGGTCCACTGCGCCGAGTGGCCCGACGACCCCGAGCTGCTCGACGTCATCGACCGCCTGCGAGCCACCTCGCCGCGGTTCGCAGCGCTCTGGGAAGCGCGCGACGTCGCGCCGTTCGTCACCACCCGACGAGCCTTCGACCATCCTGTGCTCGGGCGCCTGGAGCTCGACCACCACCGCCTGGCCGTGCTCGACCAGGCCGGGGCGCAGCTCGTCGTCTACACGGCCGTGCCGGCATGATTCGCCGATGACGGGACTCGCACCGTTGTGGGTGTTCGCCGACCAGCTCGGTCCGCACGTGCACAGCACCCCGGAGCATGCCGGCCGGGAGGTCGTGCTGGTGGAGTCGAGCGCGGCCATGCGTCGCCGGCGCTACCACCGCCAGAAGCTGCACCTCGTGCTCTCGGGCCTGCGCCACCTGCAGGCCGAGCTCGGAGATCGGGTCCGGTACGTCCGAGCCGACACGTACGCGGAGGCCCTCGACCAGATCGGTGAGCCGGTCGTCGTGCACTCACCGTCGACGTGGCCGGCGGCGCGGCTGGTCGAGCGGCTGCGCGACCGCGGCGTCGTCGCAGAGGTGCTCCCCGCACCGACGCACGCGCTCTCGCGCCGCGACTTCAAGATCTGGGCCGGTGACCGCACGTCGTTCCGGATGGCGGACTTCTACCGCTCGCAACGGGAGCGGTTCGGCATCCTGCTCGAGGGCGACGGAAAGCCCGTGGGAGGCCGATGGAGCCTCGACGAGGACAACCGCGAGCCCCCGCCGAAGGGTCAACCCACCCTTGGCGTCCCGCCGCCGTACCTGCCGGTCGAGGACGACATCGACGCCCAGGTGCGCCGCGACCTCGACGCGTGGGGGATCCCGACGGTGGGGGAGGACGGCCCGCGGCTGTTCGCGGCAACCCGCGCCGAGGCAGAGCAGGCGCTCGACCGGTTCGTGTCCGAGCGGCTGGCGTCGTTCGGCCGGTACGAGGACGCGATGATGCGCCAGGACTGGGCCATGTCGCACTCGATGCTGTCGGCGGTGTTCAACCTCGCCCTACTGCACCCCCTGGAGGCGGCCTACGCGGCCGAATCGGCGTACCTCGACGGCACCGTGGGGCTGGCGTCGGCCGAGGGCTTCATCCGGCAGGTGATCGGGTGGCGCGAGTACGTGTGGCATCTGTACTGGCACTTCGGGCCGCGGTACCGGGACGCGAATGCGCTCCGCGCCGAGACCCCGCTGCCGGCGTGGTTCCGCGACCTCGACGCGGACTCGGTGACGGCGGCGTGCCTGCGCGACGCCCTCGCCGGAGTCCGGGACCGCGCCTGGACGCATCACATCCCGCGGCTGATGGTGCTCGGGAACCACGCCCTGCAGCAGGGCTACGACCCGGACGAGCTGACCGAGTGGTTCCAGACCAGCTACATCGACGGCTACGACTGGGTGATGCCCGTCAACGTGGTGGGCATGAGCCAGCATGCCGACGGCGGCCGGATGGCGACCAAGCCCTATGCGTCGGGCGGGGCGTACATCAACCGGATGTCGGACTACTGCGGTGACTGTGCGTACAACCCGCGCAAGCGCCTGGGTCACGATGCCTGCCCCTTCACGGCGGGCTACTGGGCCTGGGTGCATCGCCATGAGGAGCGGCTCGCGGCCAACCCCCGGACGTCCCGCTCCGTGCAGTCCATGTACCGGTTGGCGGACCTCGACGCCGTGCTCGAGCAGGAGCGACACCGTGAGACCTTCTAGCTCCGCCACCGACGGCCCCGGGGCACCGCTCTACGAGGCCATCGGCTCCGGCTACCACCGAGTCCGTCGAGCCGACCCCCGCATCGAGCGGCGACTGCACGCAGCCCTCGGCGCCGCCGTGCGGGTGCTGAACGTCGGGGCCGGTGCGGGTTCGTACGAGCCGACGGACCGGTTCGTGGTTGCCCTGGAACCGTCGTCCACCATGATGCGGCAGCGTGCGTCCGGCGCCGCCCCGACCGTCCAAGGGGTGGCGGAGCGCCTTCCCTTCCCGGCGGGCGCCTTCGACGGCGCCCTGGCGCTGCTCACCGTCCATCACTGGCACGACGTGGCGGCCGGCCTGCGTGAGCTGCGCCGGGTCACCAGCGGACCGATCGTGGTGTTCACCTTCGACAAGGCGGTGCACGACGCCCAGTGGCTGGTAACCGACTACCTGCCGGCCATCGCCGCCATGGACGCCGATCACCCGGCGGCCGCCGTCATCGCTGAGGCGCTCGGCGGGGGGACGGTCGAGGTGCTGCCCGTGCCGCACGACTGCATGGACGGGTTCGGCCATGCCTGGTGGCGCCGGCCCGAGGCCTACCTCGACCCCACCGTCCGGGCCGGGATCTCCAGCATCGCCCGACTGCCGTCGGCCATGGTCGCTGATGCCATGGCCCGTCTGGCCGACGACCTCTCCAGTGGTGCGTGGCACCGGGCGCACGGTGAGCTGCTGGCGCGCGACGAGATCGACGCTGGGTTCCGCATCGTCATCGCCGGCTGAGCTCACCCGTCAGCCCCAGAACCGCCGTACGCCGGTACCCTCGACTACAGGAGCAACAAGGGGGTCGACGGTGGTCGCAGTGCAGGACGACGCAGGCGTGACCAGCGGCGTAGGGGCCGACGTGGAAACCCTGTTCCGGGACGGCATCGTGGCTCACCGGGGTGCCTTCCCCGTCGCGTGGGTCACCCAGATGCGCGAGGACATCGAGATCGCCTTCGCCGACGCGGTCAAGCGCGACGGTGGAGCGGTGCCGCGCGGTCCGCAGCGCTGGTACGTCGAGATCCACCCCGAGCAGATGCGTGGCTTCGTCGAGCTGGCCACCCACCCGTGGGTGGTCGACATGTGCCGGACCGTGCTCGGGGACGACCACCAGATCGTCGAGCTCGGCTTCGACATCCCCTTCGCCGGTGCCGCCGATCAGCCCTGGCACCGCGACTTCCCGTCGTGCCCGAAGACGTACGAGCACCACCGCCTCACGTCCCTTGCGTTCAACCTCACCGCGGTGGACACCGTGCCGGAGATGGGTCCGCTCGAGATCGCCCCGGGAACCCAGTGGGAGGCCGGGAACGACTTCGACCACTCGATGTTCCCTCCGGCATCCGAGCACCCCCGCTATGCCGAGCTCGCGGTGCCCAAGCTGCCCAGGATGGGTGACGTGTCGGCCCGCTCGGCGCTCACCATCCATCGGGGCACGGCCAACCGGTCACCGTGGTCGCGCCCCGTCCTGGTCCTCGGCGTCGATGCGCCGGGCGCGGGTCACGCCGAGCTGCACTCCATGGCGGTGACGCCCGCGTACTGGGAAGCGCTGCCCGACTCGCTTCGGCGGCGGCTGGCGGCCGACGTGGTGGACGAGCTGCCTCCCATCGTGCAGAAGCACCAGATCGAGGGGCTGCTGATGGGTGGCGGCCCCAGCATGGGGTGACGGTACGATCCGCCCGGACCGACTAGCCGGGGTGGCACATGAAGCTCGATGACCTGTTCTCGATCGATGGAAAGA
Source organism: uncultured Acidimicrobiales bacterium (assembly GCA_902805655.1). Taxonomy (GTDB): domain Bacteria; phylum Actinomycetota; class Acidimicrobiia; order Acidimicrobiales; family CADCTF01; genus CADCTF01. The sequence goes on along the minus strand of CADCTF010000101.1, from coordinate 15,384 downwards.
CCGCGCTGGTCACCGGCGGCTCACGGGGCATCGGGGAGATGATCTCGGCCGGGTTCCTCGCCAATGGCGCCACCGTGTACATCAGCTCCCGCAAGGCCGACGTGTGCGACGCCACGGCCAAGCGCCTGGCGGAGGAGTACGGCGGCGAGTGCATCTCCATCCCCGCCGACCTGTCGAACCTCGAGGGCATCGACGCGCTGACCTCGGCACTTCGCGAGCGCACCGACCGCCTCGACATCCTGGTGAACAACGCCGGCGCCTCGTGGGGCGCTCCGCTCGACGAGTTCCCCGAGAACGGCTGGGACAAGGTGATGGACACCAACGTCAAGGGCGTCTTCTTCCTCACCCAGCGGGTACTGCCGCTCCTCGAGGCGGCGGCGACCGCCGAGGATCCATCGCGGGTGATCAACATCGGCTCGATCGACGGCATCCAGACGCCCTCGTTCGACAACTTCTCGTACGGCCCGTCCAAGGCGGCCGTGCACGCCCTCACCCGTCAGCTGGCGGCGCACCTCGTGCGCCGCAACGTGATCGTGAACGCCATCGCCCCGGGACCGTTCCCCACGTGGATGCTCTCGACGGGCGTGGGCGGCGGCGGGGATGTGGAGGGCACGGACTGGGAGGCCGTCGGCCGAGGCAACCCCCGCGGCCGGGTCGGCTCGCCGGAGGACATCGCCGGGCTCGCCATCTTCCTCAGCTCCAGGGCCGGTGCCTTCACCGTCGGCGAGACCATCACCTGCGACGGCGGCTCGATCGTCGGTCGCGGCCGCATCTGAACCCCTCGGTCCCAGCGGCCTGGGCGCGACGACCGGCCTACTACGGGCGGATCCTGAGCTGGGCCACGACGGGCCAGTGGTCCGAGGGCAGCCGGCCGAAGGGCCGGTCGTAGGCCACGTGGGCGTCGACGACGTCGATCTCCTCGCTGACGAAGATGTGGTCGATGCGCCGGCCGTCGGTGCGTCCGGTGAACGCATGGCTCGTGCCGCCCGCGCTGCCGCGGAGCGCGTCGCGCAGCCCGGCCGCCGCCAGGGCCGCCAGCACAGGGTCGTCCGGGTCGGCGTTGAGGTCCCCCACGACGACCCTGGGCACGGAGTGGTCCAACCAGCCGGCGAGCTGCTCCAGGCTGGCGCCCCGTCGATCGGCGGACCGCTCGTCGAGGTGGGTGTTGGCCACCTCCACCACTGTCCCGTCGCCCACGGCGAGGCGGCAGACGGTGGCGATGCGGGGGAAGCCGGCCCCGGGCAGCATCGTGCCAGGGCGGTCCGGCTCGTCGCCGTACCACCGGGTCCTCGCATCCACGAGCTCTACCGTCCGTCGGTCGAACAGCACAGGGTTGTGCTCGCCGCGCCGGCCGTCGGAGCGCCCCACGGCGACAGCGTCGTAGTGGCCGAGCCGGCGCCTCAGCGAGCGGAGCTGGAACGCGTACACCTCCTGTAGCCCCACGACGTCGACCGCCAGGTCGGCGATGGCGGCCGCAGCCCCGTGACGGCGGAACGGCCACGAGCTCCATCCGTCGAACGCCCGCCCGTTGCGCACGTTGAACGAGGCCACCCGCAGCGACGTCACCACGCCCGGCCTCCACGCACCAATAGCCTTGGCTCATGCCACTTCAGCAAGGTGACCAGGCTCCCGACTTCTCGTTGAGCGACCAGCACGGCGACCAGGTAGCCCTCTCCTCGCTGCGCGGTCGAAAGGTGCTCGTCTTCTTCTACCCGAAGGCCGACACGCCAGGTTGCACCACACAAGCGTGCGGCCTGCGCGACGTGGCCGGGTCGGTGGGGGAGACCGCGATCGTGGGCATCAGCCCGGATCCGCCGGCCAAGCAGGCCAAGTTCGACCAGAAGTTCACGCTCGGCTTTCCCCTGCTCTCCGACGAGGACCACGCCGTGGCCGAGGCGTACGGCGCCTGGGGCGAGAAGTCGATGTACGGCAAGAAGTACCAGGGCATCATCCGCTCGGCGGTCCTCTTCGACGAAGCCGGCATCGTCACCCACGCCTGGCCCAAGGTCTCACCGAAGGCGACGCCGGAGAACCTGGTCAAGGCGCTGGCCGGCTGAGCCCGCTCAGGCGGCCTGCTCGATGCGGTTGCGACCGAGCTGCTTGGCCCGGTAGAGCGCTTGGTCGGCTTCCGCGAGCACCTCGTGCGCCGATCGCGGTTGGAGCGGGCCGAGCACCGCCACCCCGGCGCTGATGGTGACGACGCCTGCAGGGTTGCCGCGATGGGAGATACCGAGCGCTTCGACGCCCTGCAGCATGCGCTCCCCGCCAGCGTCCCTGTGGCCAGGTTCTGCTCGGGGAAGACGCAGAGGAACTCCTCGCCGCCGTAGCGGTACACCGCGTCGCCTCCGCGGGCTTGTGCCTTCAGATGCGTCGCCACGGCCTGCAAGACCTGGTCGCGCGCCTGGTGACCGTACGAGTCGTTGTACGGCTTGAAGTGGTCGACATCGAGGAGCGCCATGCAGTTGCGGTGGCCGTATCGGGCCACTCGCGCCTCCAACAGCTCGAGGTTCGCCGCTTCCGGCTCCGAGCGGTGCCCGGCCAGCTCCAGGTGGAGCGCGGTCACCCGGGTGGCCCCCACCAGCCGGGCCTCCAGGGCGTCCGGGTCGAGCGGCTTGAGGAGGTAGTCGTCGGCCCCGGCACTCATGCCCTCGAGCGTCTCCTTCGGGGTCCCGAGGCGACCGTGTCCACCGAGTAGCCGGCGCTCGACAGCATGGCGACGGCCACCTTCTGGTTGATCGGGTTGTCCTCGGCGAGGAGGATGCGGCCCACATGGCGATCGAGGTTGCGGGAGGTCCCAGCCTTGGAACCAGCCGGGTCGGCCGCGGCAACGGGGCCGACGAGCGCCCCGAGAAGCGCTGAGCGGAGCCCGGCGCGCTCCACGGGCTTCGACAGGATCGCCGAGATGTCGAGCCGCGCTCGGGCATCCAGGCTCGGCGCTCCGAGGTCGCGCAGCAGCACCACGCGCGGGGTCAGCGTCGGGTCGGCAACGACCGCGTCCTTCAGCTGGAGCCCGTCCATCGCGGGCATGCCCTCGTCCACCAGGACGACGGCGAACGGTCGACCTCCGCCCGCTGCGGAGGCGCAACGCACCCAGGGCAGCCTCGCCCGAAGCTGCGGTGTCCACGGTCATGCCCCAGTCGACGAGGTACTCGGCCAGCACGCTCCTCGAGGTGGCGTTGTCGTCCACCACCAGGCCTGCTCGCCTCCGGGGCGTCCGACATGGCAGTACCTCTCCGTCGGACGGCGGTAGGGCGCAGGCCGCGCATACCTGTCCGCTACTTCATCGGCCTCCTGGCCGGCGACCTGTTGCTCCAACTCGTGGAGCACGTCGAGCAGCGAGCCGCCCGATTCCGGCCACCTACCATGGCGGCGCGGCCCGAGTGGCGGAATGGCAGACGCGGAGGCCTCAAAAGCCTCTACTCGAAAGGGTGTGTGGGTTCGAGTCCCACCTCGGGCACGGGCGTAGGCGGGCGGGCGAGAGGGAAGGTTGTCGGGGCGACCATCTCGACCACTTCCCGGAGCCTGCCGATGCCGATGGAGATCAACCTCACGCTGTGCCTCCCTCGAGACGAGATGAGCATCCCCGTCGTCCGGCACATCTGTGACTACGCCATGGGTGAGGTAGGCGTGGACCGCACCTGTCGGGCCGACATCCTCCTGGCCCTCACCGAGGCGTGCACCAACGTGACGGCTCACAGCACCACCGAGAACGAGTACGAGGTCGCGATCCACATCGATGACAAGCGCTGTGAGATACGGGTCGTCGACAGCGGCAAGGGCTTCGACGTCGACCTGGCCGAGCACGAAGCCGCGCCGCCCGACGCCGAGAGCGGCCGCGGGATCGCGCTGATGCAGGCGCTGGTCGACCGCATCGCCTTCGAGTCCAAGCCGGAGAACGGAACCATCGTCCACCTGGAGAAGGTCCTCAGCTACGACGAGACCAACCCCGTGCGGGTCGCCCTCGCGGCCGCCGGCGCCCGCAGCCGGGCCTGATCGCCGTTTGGGCCCAAGGCACCGCCCTCCGGCCGCCACAGGTCACCGCTCTACACTGACCGCATGAGCCGAGCGTCCATCCAGCGCAAGCTGCGCCAGGTGAACGAACGGCTCCTGCGCGCTCGCGAGGAGCTGGGAGTGCTGCAAGAGCAGCTGCTGACGTTCCTCGAGGTGGCCGACGACACGCGAGTCCGCTCGCTGGTGTCCGACGATCCCTCGGAACGGGTCGAGCACCACGAGGCCTCGAAGCACGCCGAGGTGATGACCCGCAGTCGCGACCGTCTGTCCCGCAGCATCTCCGAGCTCGAGCGGCTGCGCGACGAGCTGCTCGACCGCCTGCTGCTCGAAGCCCGCTGATCATGGAGGAGCCACAGCCTGTGCCCGTGCGCGTCGTCATCGCCGAGGACGAGGCCATCGTCCGGATGGACCTCAAGGAGATCCTCGAGGAAGAGGGCTACGACGTGGTGGCCGAGACAGGGCGCGGTGACGAAGCCGTCGCCCTCGTGCACCAGCACGCGCCCGACCTCGCCATCCTCGACATCCGGATGCCGGGCCTCGACGGCCTGGCCGCGGCCCGCCAGATCACCAGCGAGCACCTCGCCGCGGTGCTGATCCTCACCGCCTACAGCCAGCGCAGCCTGAGCGACGAGGCTCGCGACGCCGGGGCGCTGGCCTATCTGGTGAAGCCCTTCCAGAAGAGCCAGCTCGTGCCGGCGATCGAGGTGGCGCTCGGCCGCTACCAGGAGATGCAGGCCCTGAGGAACGAGGTGCAGGGCCTCGAGGAGCAGCTCGAGACCCGTCGGGCCGTCGACCGGGCGAAGGGCGTCCTGATGGACCGGTTCTCGATGAAGGAGCACGACGCCTTCAACTTCATCCAGAAGACCGCGATGCACCGCCGGGAGAAGATGAAGGCGATCGCCGAGCAGGTCGTGGCCGGAGAGACCGTCCCCTGACCGACGTCGTGCCTCCGGCACCGGCTCCGGCTCCGGTGGTGGTGATCTTCCCGGTGCACAACGAGGCCGCCACGCTGGCGGCGGTGCTGCGTCGGGTGCCGCGCCAGGCATTCGGGCGCCCGGTCGTCACCCTGGTCGTGGACGACGGTTCGACCGACGGCAGCGGGGACATCGCCGTGGCCGAAGGGGCCAAGCTCACGGCCCACGACTCGAATCGCGGCCTCGGCGCCGCGGTGCGCACCGGGCTGGCGGAGGCGGTGTCGCTCCGAGCCTGGGCGGCAGCCTTCCTGGACGCCGACGGGGAGTACGACCCGGCCGAGCTCGAAGCCCTGCTGAGGCCGGTGGAGCGGAACGAGGCCGACTACGTGGTCGGCAGCCGCTTCGACGGCGAGATCGCCTCCATGCTCCTGCACCGGCGTCTCGGCAACCATGTCCTCACCGTGCTCACGAGCGTGCTGGCCCGTCGCCGCCTCAGCGACGCGCAGTCGGGGTTCCGGGTGCTCAGCGCCCGAGCGGCGGCGAGCGCGGTGATCATCCACGACTACAACTACGCCCAGGTGCTCACCCTCGACCTGCTGACGAGGGGGTTTCGCTACGCCGAGGTGCCGATCTCGTACTCACGACGGCGCGACGGGCAGTCGTTCGTCAAGCTCGGCCGCTACCTGCGGCTGGTGCTGCCCGCCATGGTGCGCGCCGCCCGGGCGGGTCAGACGGCAGCGACGTAGAGCTGGTGGGCCAGAGTCGGCCCCAGGGCGATGCTGCCCTGCTCGAGCTGCAGCGTGAGCGTGCCGTCGGGCGCCTTGGAGACCACCGTCGCCCCGGCTCCCGGCGTGAAGTTGCTGGTGCTGAGGTAGGTGAGCGACTCCATGTCCATCTCCACCTGCTCGGTCACCCGCTCGAGGCGAACGCGATCGCCGGCCTCGACGTCGCTGAGCGGAAACAGCTCTCGAGCGGGTGCGTCCGTGCCGGGGATCGGATTGCCGTGGGGGCACGTGGTCGGGTTGCCCAGGAGCACGACCAGCCGCGCCTCGACCTCGTCTGAGATGACATGCTCCCAGCGGCAGGCCTCGACGTGGGCCTTGTGCCACTCGAGCCCGATGACGTCGGTGAGCAGCCGCTCGGCCAGCCGATGCTTCCGCACGACGCTCTCGGCCAGCACCCGACCCTTGGGGGTGAGCGCCAGCGCCCGGCCGTCGGGCAGCACGTATCCCTCGAGGCGCAACCGGCGGACCATCTCGGACACGGAAGGAGCGGAGTGACCGACTCGCTCCGCCAGGCGGGCCTGGATGACGGCGGTGCCCTCCTCCTCGAGCTCGTGGATCGCCTCGAGGTACTCCTCCAGCGGTGGGTGGAACCCGTCGGACATGGCGTCCACCCTATCGTTAGGCCGACCTAACTCTTTCGCGCCGGGCGGCGGAGCCGCTGTCGTATGCCCCGCGTAGTCTCGAACGCCATGGCGAAGCTCATGCTGATCGACGGCCACTCGCTGGCCTACCGGGCCTTCTTCGCCCTGCCGACCGACATGGCCACGGCGTCCGGGCAGGTCACCAACGCGGTGTTCGGCTTCACGTCGATGCTCATCAACCTGCTGAAGGACCACCGGCCTGACCACATCGCCGTCGCCTTCGACCGGCCCGAGCCCACCTTCCGCCACACCCTCGTGCAGGACTACAAGGCGGGCCGCACCGCAGCCCCCGACATCCTCCGCCAACAGCTGGGCCTGGTGCGCCAGGTGGTCGAGGTGCTGCGCATCCCGATCGTCGAGCTGGCCACGTTCGAGGCCGACGACGTGATCGCCACCCTCGCCACCCAGGCTCGCGACCGGGGCGACGACGTGATCGTGGTCACGGGCGACCGTGACGCCTACCAGCTGGTGGAAGACCCTCACGTGCGCGTGCTCTACAACCGGCGAGGAGTCAGCGACTACGTCCTCTACGACGAGGCGGGCATCCTGGCGCGCACCGGCGTGACGCCGCGGGACTACCCCCAGTACGCCGCCCTCCGCGGCGACCCGTCCGACAACCTGCCCGGTGTCCCGGGGGTGGGGGAGAAGACGGCGGCCCGGCTGATCAACGACTACGGCGATCTCGACGGTGTCTTCGCCAACCTGGCCAAGTGCACGCCGAAGCTGCGGGAGAACCTGGCGGCCCACGAGGCACGGGCGCGGGAGAACGCTCTCGCCACCCCGCTGGTGCGCGACGTGCCCGTCGGCTGTGAGATCGACGACCTGAAGATGGGCGGGTGGGACGCCGACGAGGTGCGCGACCTGTTCAACTTCCTCGAGTTCCGCACCCTGTGGGACCGCTTGGTGGAGGCGGTCGGCGGTGACATGAGCGGCGTCGGGGCTCCGGCGCCTGCGCCCGACGGAGCCGTCCTCGAGGTGGAGGTCCGCCGCCTGCGATCGGCGGCACAGCTGCACGAGGTGCTGGCTTCGGCGACGGAGGTGATCGCTGTCGAGCCGTCGTGGATGGGCCCGTCGGGCCGGTCCGACCTCGTCGGCATCGCCTTTGCCGTCGGCCCCGACGAGGCGGCCTGGGTCGACCAGGATCTGCTGCTCGATCCCGAGGCAGCCACTGCCCTCGGTTCGGCCTTGGGCTCGTTGCGGGTCGCCGCCCACCAGAGCAAGGAGCTGGGTCGGGGGCTCGACCGGTACGGCATCGAGCTTCGTGGCCTGCAGCTCGACACCGCGCTCGCGGCCTACCTCATCGATCCCGCCGAGTCGCAGTACCTGCTCGACGACCTGGCCGCCCGGTACGCCGGCATCGAAGTGCGCTCGCCGGATGCCCCGCCCGCCGGCCAGCTCGACCTCTCCGGCGGCGCCTCCGACGTGGCCGAGGAAGCCGGGCGACGTGCGGCCGCCATCTTCCTCCTGGTCGAGCCGCTGTCCGAGGCGTTGGAGGCCAGGGGCCTCTCCAAGCTCTACGACGAGATCGAGCGCCCCCTCGTCGCCGCACTCCTGCGCATGGAGCTGGCCGGGGTGCGGGTCGACACGGAGTACCTCCGGGACCTCGTCGGCGAGCTGACCGAGGAGGTTCACCGCCTCGACCACGAGATCCAGGAGATGGCCGGCCACCCCTTCGTGGTCAACTCCACCAAGCAGCTGCGCGCCGTGCTGTTCGACGAGCTTCAGCTCCAGCCGCAGAAGAAGACCAAGACCGGCTTCTCTACCGACGCCGCTTCGCTCGATAAGCTGCTCGGCCTGCATCCGATCATCGAGAAGCTGCTTCGGTACCGGGAGGTCGAGAAGCTGCGGTCGACCTACGGGGAGAGCCTCCTCAGCGAGATCGCGGCCGACGGCCGCATCCACGCCACCTTCGGCCAGACCGTGGCCCGCACCGGCCGCCTGTCCTCCGACCAGCCCAACCTGCACAACATCCCGATCCGCACGGAGGAGGGCCGGCGGTTCCGGCGTGCCTTCATCCCGGCGCCCGGCTGTTCGTTCCTCGTGGCCGACTACAACCAGATCGAGCTGCGGGTCATCGCGCATCTGGCCGAGGACCCGGGGCTGATCGAGGCGTTCACGTCCGGGGAGGACATCCACACCGCCACCGCGTCGCGCATCTTCGGCACGGAGCCGGCCGACGTGACCCTCGCCATGCGGTCGAAGGCGAAGATGGTCTCGTACGGCCTCGCGTACGGCATGGAGTCCTACGGGCTGGCCCAGCGCCTCAACATCCCGGTCGACGAGGCCACGGCGATCCTCGACGCCTACTTCGTCGCCTTCCCTCGCGTGAAGGCCTACATGGGCCGCACGGTCGCCGAGGCCCGCGACCGGGGCTACACCGAGACGCTGTTCGGACGCCGGCGGCTCATCCCCGAGCTGTCCTCCTCGAACTTCCGCATCCGCCAGGCCGGTGAACGCCAGGCCATGAACGCCGGCATCCAGGGCCTGGCCGCCGACATCTTCAAGGTCGCCCTGGTGCGGCTGGACGCCGCCATCCAGGAGCGAGGGCTCGACACCGCGCTGATCCTGCAGGTGCACGACGAGGTCATCCTCGAGGTGCCGCCCCACGAGCAGAACGTGGCGACCGAGGTCACCCTGGAGGCCATGCAGGGCGCGGCGCAGCTCAACGTGCCCCTGGAGGTGAACGTGGCTCGCGGCGAGAACTGGGCCGAAGCCAAAGCGTGAGGGCATGACGCCGGCGGACACGTGGGCCGAGGCCGCCGCCTTCATGGGTGAGGCCTACCTCCGCTACTCCTTCACCAAGGGCACGGAGCAGGAGGTCGAGTTCCTAATAGATGCCCTCGGCCTGCGCCCCGGCATGCGGGCGCTCGACGTCGGGTGCGGTCCGGGGCGCCATGCCCTGGCTCTGGCTCAGCGGGACATCGAGGTCGTCGGAATCGACATCGCCGAGCGCTTCATCGAGCTGGCCCGTCGAGGCGCGCCGGCGCGGGCGACATTCGACGTGGGTGACGCCCGCGCCCTTCCGTACCACGCCGAGTTCGATGCAGTGATCTCCCTGTGCCAGGGAGGGTTCGGCCTGGTGGGGGAGCACGACCCCTCCGTGCTCGACGGCATGGCCCGAGCTTTGAAGCCGGGCGGCCTGCTCGCGCTCTCCGCCTTCTCGGCGTACTTCGCCGTCCGCTACCTGGAAGAGACCGACGAGTTCGACGCCGACAAAGGCGAGAACACCGAAGAGGCAACGCTCAGGAACGCAACGGGAGACGAGATTCCCTTCCCACTCCGCACCACCTGCTTCACGCCCCGCGAGCTGCGCCTCCTGTGCGCCCGCTCCGGCCTTGGCGTCGAGTCCCTGTGGTCGGTGGCGCCGGGTCGCTATCGCCGGGAACGGCCCGGCCTCGAGTCTCCCGAGTTCCTCCTCATCGCGCGGAAGCCCTGAGGTAGCATTTTCCCCTGGTCACGAGCGATGGTCGCTCGCCCAGCACCCGCCCCCTCCTCCTCAGTCGAGAGGGGCGGACCCTGTCCGGAAAGCAAAGGTAACCAAGAGCTCAATGTCCGACACCACCGAACTCGCCTCTCCGCCGATCGAGCCCGCAACCGCAGGCGCTCCCGGCACGTTCAACGAGTTGGGCGAGTACACCCCCCAGCAGATCACCTCCGACGACCTGGGGGGCATGTCCCTCGAAGACGCCATCGCCGGCACCATCGTGCTCTTCGAGGACGGTGACATCGTCAAGGGCACCGTCGTCAAGGTGGACAAGGACGAGGTCCTGCTCGACATCGGCTTCAAGTCCGAAGGCGTGATCCCCAGCCGTGAGCTGTCGATCCGCAACGACGCCCACCCGAGCGAGATCGTCTCCCTCGGCGAGGAGATCGAGGCCCTCGTCCTGCAGAAGGAGGACAAGGAGGGCCGGCTCGTCCTGTCCAAGAAGCGCGCCCAGTACGAGCGCGCCTGGGGCACGATCGAGCAGATCAAGGAGGCCGAGGGCATCGTCAAGGGCCCGGTCATCGAGGTCGTCAAGGGCGGCCTGATCCTCGACATCGGCCTCCGTGGCTTCCTTCCCGCCTCGCTGGTCGAGCTGCGCCGGGTGCGCGACCTGCAGCCCTACGTCGGGCGCACGCTCGAGGCCAAGATCATCGAGCTCGACCGCAACCGCAACAACGTGGTCCTGTCCCGCCGGGCCTGGCTCGAGGAGACGCAGAAGGAGCAGCGCGACGAGTTCCTGGCCAACCTCAAGGTGGGCGAGGTCCGCAGCGGTGTGGTGTCCTCGATCGTCAACTTCGGCGCCTTCGTCGACATCGGCGGCATGGACGGCCTCATCCACGTGTCCGAGCTCTCCTGGAAGCACGTCGACCACCCGAGCTCGGTCGTCACCGTCGGCGACGAGGTCGAGGTCAAGGTCATCGATGTCGACATGGAGCGCGAGCGCATCGCCCTGTCGCTCAAGGCCACCCAACAGGATCCGTGGAACGAGTTCGCCTCGAGCCACCGGGTCGGCGAGCTCACCTACGGCCGGGTCACCAAGCTGGTGCCGTTCGGCGCCTTCGTGCAGGTCGGCGAGGGCATCGAGGGTCTGGTGCACATCTCCGAGATGGCCACCCACCACGTCGACCTGCCGGAGCAGGTCGTCACGCCCGGCGAGGAGCTGTGGGTCAAGATCATCGACCTCGACCTGCAGCGTCGCCGCATCAGCCTGTCGATCAAGCAGGCGGCCGAGGGCGGCGAGGTGTCCGAGGAGTTCCGTGAGCACTTCGGTGAGCACGCCTTCGACGAAGAGGGCAAGTACATCGGCCAGATCGACTACAGCGAGTTCGAGCCGGAGACCGAGTCGCAGGCGGCATGGGCCGACCTCGCCTCGCTGGCCGCCGGTGCCGACGTCGAGGGTGCCGAAGCTGATGCAACCGAGGCCGGCGAAGAGGGCTAGCGCCTTCCCACCTCTGTGGCGAGCCGACGGCTCCCGCCCTACCGGGCGGGAGCCGTCGTGCTGTCCGGGCTCCCTCGGTCGGGAAGCCGCAGGTCAGAAACGTGCGGACGTTCCCGCCGAGCGATGGCTCAGAACGGGAAGCCGGTCGGGAACCGCCCGCCGCACCCTTCGGCGCATGGCCACCTTGCAGACCGCCCTCCGCCAGCTCGACGACGCGTTCACCCGCCTGGCTGAGGATCCGCCGCCCTGGCCCGGGCATGAGGTGCTCGGGCCGCTGACGATCGCCACCGCCGGAGACAACCTCCGCCGCGGTCACGATCGGGAACCCACGACCCGTGCCTTGGTCGAGCTGGCCGGCGCCGGCGACGCAACCGCCGGCCTGGTCGCCATCTGGGGCCTCACCCCGCTGCTCTGGGCCAAGGTGCAGGCGAGCCCGTGGCGGATGGAGCTGCACGCCAGCGACGGTGAGCTGCTCTCCACCGCCTACCTGGTGATGGCCACCATCGACCCGACGCTCGACCGCCTGGGCTGTCGCATCGTGCGCCGCACGATCGACCGCACCACCCGGCGACTTCGAACCCTCCGCCGGGAGCAGAGCCTGGACACGCTCCTCGCCCCGGCCGGCGGCCGTCCCGACTCCGAGCCGGCCCACCACCTCGCTCCAGCCACCTCGATCGACGCGGTGGAGCGGGAGACACTCGGGCGGCTCACCGTGGCCGAGCTTTGCCGTGCCGTGGGCTCGGGGCTGGACACCGGTTCCGTCACACCCGAAGGCTGGGCGTTGGTAGTGGCTTCCCGCCTCCATGGTGTGCCCTCGGCCGACCTGGCCGCGCGCCGGGGCGGCACGCCTGAGGCCGCCCGGGTGGCCGTGCACCGCACCACCGCGCGCCTGCGCACCCTGGTCGACGTGGCGTAGGGCGGGCCGGGCTCGGTGGGGTCCGCCGCTGGGCTACCGTCCCGCGATGATTCGCATCGGGCTGACCGGAGGCATCGGGTCGGGCAAGTCGACCGTCAGCGACCTGCTCGCGGCACGTGGGGCCGTGCTCATCGACGCCGACCGCATCGTCCGGGAGATTCAAGCCCCCGGAGGTGTGGCCTACCAGCCCATCATCGACCGCTTCGGGCCTGGTGTCGTGGCCGCTGACGGCACCCTCGACCGACCCGCGCTGGCCGCCATCGTCTTCGCCGACGAGGCTGCTCGGAAGGAGCTCATGGCCATCACCAACCCGCACGTCGGGCGCATCATGGCCGAGCGGATGGCGGCCGAGGCGGACACCGACAACGTCGTGGTGCTCGACATCCCGCTGCTGGCCGAGGGGGGCAAGGCCCGCTACGGCGTCGGGGGAGTGGTGGTGGTCGACTGCCCGATCGACACCGCCCTCCGCCGCCTCGTCGACATCCGGGGGATGGACGAGGAGGACGCCCGGCGTCGGATGGCCAGCCAGGCCACTCGGGAGGAGCGAGTCGCCGTGGCCGACTTCGTCGTCGACAACTCCGGGGACCTGGCCCACCTCACCTCGGAGGTCGAGCGGGCCTGGGCCTGGATCCAGTCGCTGCCTGCCGGAGGAACACCACCCGACTGAATGTCACACGTGGCATTTACACTCGCAGAGTGCAACCCTTCGAGGTCGTCTCCGACTTCCAGCCGGCCGGTGACCAGCCCCAGGCCATCGAGAAGCTGAGCGAAGGGGTCGAGCGGGGCGACCGGTTCCAGACCCTCCTCGGCATCACCGGGTCGGGCAAGAGCGCCACCATCGCGTGGACCATCCAGAAGACGCAGCGCCCCACGCTGATCATCGCCCCCAACAAGTCCCTGGCCGCGCAGCTCACCAACGAGATGCGCGAGTTCTTCCCGAAGAACCGCGTCGAGTACTTCGTCAGCTACTACGACTACTACCAGCCGGAGGCGTACATCGCCTCCAGCGACACCTACATCGAGAAGGACTCGTCGATCAACGACGAGATCGACCGGCTCCGCCATGCCTGCACGTCGGCCCTGCTCACCCGGCGCGACGTCATCGTGGTCGCCTCCGTGTCCTGCATCTACGGCCTCGGTTCCCCGGAGGAGTACGCCAAGCAGATCTGCTTCCTGCGGGTGGGGGAGTCGCACGACCAGCGCAAGATCCTCCGCCAGCTGGTCGACATGAACTACGAGCGGAACGACCAGAACCTCATCCGGGCCAAGTTCCGGGTCCGGGGCGACACGCTCGAGATCCACCCGGCCTACGAGGAGTTCGCGCTGCGGGTGGAGTTCTTCGGCGACGAGATCGAGCGCATCAGCCGGGTGGACTCGCTCACCGGCGAGCAGCTGGGCGACTTCGAGGAGGTCACCATCTTCCCGGCCACCCACTACGTCGCCGGCGAGGAGCGGTTGCAGTCGGCCATCGGCCGCATCGAGCGCGAGCTCCAGGAGCGGCTGGCCTGGTTCGAGAAGGAGGGCAAGCTGCTCGAGGCCCAGCGCCTCCGCATGCGCACCCAGTACGACCTGGAGATGATCCAGGAGGTCGGCTACTGCAGCGGCATCGAGAACTACTCGGGGCCCATCGACGGGCGTGAGCGGGGCACGCCGCCCCACACGCTGATGGACTTCTTCCCGAAGGACTTCCTGCTGGTGCTCGACGAGTCGCACGTCACCGTGCCGCAGCTGCACGGCCAGTACGAGGGCGACCGGTCGCGCAAGGAGCAGCTCATCGACCATGGGTTCCGCCTGCCCTCGGCCTTCGACAACCGCCCGCTCCGCTTCGACGAGTTCTACGAGCGGGTCAACCAATGCATCTTCCTGTCGGCCACGCCCTCGGCGTACGAGCTGGCCCAGTCCACGCAGGTCGTCGAGCAGATCGTGCGACCCACCGGCCTGGTCGACCCCGAGGTCATCGTCAAGCCGACCAAGGGCCAGATCGACGACCTGCTCGAGCAGATCAAGGTGCGCGTCGCCCGCGAGCAGCGAGTGCTCGTCACCACGCTGACAAAGAAGATGGCAGAGGACCTCACCGACTACCTGCTCGAGATGGGGGTGAAGGTCCGCTATCTCCACAGCGAGGTCGACACGGTCCAGCGGATCGAGATCCTTCGAGATCTGCGCCTCGGCGAGTTCGACGTGCTGGTCGGCATCAACCTGCTCCGGGAGGGCCTCGACCTGCCCGAGGTTTCGCTCGTGGCCATCCTCGACGCAGACAAGGAGGGGTTCCTCCGCAGCGAGACGTCCCTCATCCAGACCATGGGCCGGGCGGCCCGGAACGTGGACGGCGAGGTGATCATGTACGCCGACGTCATGACGAAGTCGATGGAGCGGGCCATCTCCGAGACGCAGCGGCGCCGAGCGGTGCAGCAGGCCTACAACATCGAGCACGGCATCGACCCCCAGACGATCCGCAAGGCGGTCACCGACATCCTGGCCATGATGGGCAAGGGTCGGGACGGGGCACCGGTTCCCGGCTCCGACAAGCGCAACCGCAAGCGCGACAAGACCGACTTCTCCAACCTCCCGCCGGACGAGCTGGGCCGGCTCATCCGCACCCTGGAGGAGGAGATGCACGACGCGGCGGTCGATCTCCGCTTCGAGTACGCCGCCCGCCTTCGGGACGAGATCAACGACCTCAAGCGAGAGATGAAGCAGGTCAATGCGTAGCCCGGCCCGGGTCCGCATCGAACGGGTGTTCTGCGGGTAGCGTGGGCGCAATGTCGGATCGGATGATCATCCGAGGTGCCCGCGAGCACAACCTCAAGAACGTCTCGCTCGATCTCCCGCGCGACAAGCTCATCGTGTTCACCGGGCTCTCCGGGTCCGGCAAGTCGTCGCTCGCCTTCGACACCATCTACGCCGAGGGCCAGCGGCGATACGTGGAATCGCTCTCGGCCTACGCCCGCCAGTTCCTGGGCCAGATGGACAAGCCCGACGTCGACTTCATCGAGGGCCTGTCACCGGCCATCTCGATCGACCAGAAGTCAGCGTCCCGCAACCCCCGCTCCACCGTCGGCACGATCACCGAGGTGTACGACTACCTCCGGCTGCTGTGGGCCCGCATCGGGGTTCCGCACTGCCCGACCTGCGGCCAGGTGGTGGCCCGCCAGACCCCTCAGCAGATCGTCGACCGCATCCTCGAGCTGCCCG
>CADCTF010000100.1 GCA_902805655.1 uncultured Acidimicrobiales bacterium | reverse complement strand
GGCCGACGCCTCACCGGAGCGGGTCAAGGTGAACGTCGAACCGCTCACCGACGACGCAGTCATCGCCTCGGAGAAGGTGGCGGTGACGTTGGTCGCCCCAGCCACGCCGGTGGCTCCCGCCGCCGGGCTGACCGACGTGACGGTGGGCGGGGTGGTGTCGGTCGGTGGGGGAGGCGGCGGAGGCGTCGACCCCGCCCCGAAGATGGCCAGCCCCATCACGTGCGGCTCCCCGGCCGTGGCCGAGATGTCGATGTTGAGCCGACCGTCGCGCACGGCCGCCGGATAAGGCCCGTAGCGAGCCCAGCTGCCGAAGGCCAGACGCCCGATGCCGGTGGCCACCGTGGTTCCCTCCACCCGCACGTCGAGCGAGCGGTGGTTGGTGACGTGGTTCTCCATCATCCACAGCGACACCTCGTAGTCACCGTTGGCCAGGGCCTGGCTGAGCGACAGCGGACCGAACGTCCACACCGCGCTGTTCAACATGGCCGACGTGGCCGCGTCCACCGCCGGGCTCGGCGTCATGGACGACGTGTAGGTGTTCACGCCGCCGGTGGTGAACCCGTCGGCCAGGGCTTGGGTGTGGGACTGCCACGCATTGCCCTCGATGGTCACCGCCCCGCCGTTGACGTTGATGCCCTTGAGGAAGGACGACGTGGCGGTGACGGTGAACGACCACGAGCGGTCGGCAACCAGCGGGTTGCCTGCGAGGTCCTTGACGCCTCCCGCGCCCCCACGCACGGTCGCCACGTACACCGCACCGACCTCCAACGGCCCGGTCGGATCGAGCGTCGCTCCTCGCGTCGCGGCGTCGTATGTCACCGACGCGGCGACGGGCGCGGTGGTCCCCTGCTTCACGAGCGTGAGGGTCGTACCGGTCACCGACGTTGCGTCCATCGCCTCGGAGAACAGCGCCCCCGGACTCGTAGCCGTGCTTGCGCCGCCGCCCTCCGCGGGCGAGACGCTCGTCACCGTGGGGGCTTCGAAGTCCACGGCGGTGTACCGGATCCGGCGCACCTGACCCTCGTACGTCACGTAGTACAGGCTCTGGTCCGGCCCCACCTCTACGTCGAGGGGACCGCCTCCGGTGATGCCGGTCGCGAACTCGTTCGGTCCGCTCGTCAGGTTGTGCCCGTCGTCGACGCGCAGCTGCCGCATCCAGCCGGACGTGTAGTCGCCGTAGAAGTAGGCGTTGCGGTAGCTGGGAGGGAACGCATTTCCGGTGTAGAACACCCCGCCGGTGACCGACGAGCCGTCACTTCGTGGATATGCGACCAGGGGCGCCTTGACGGCCGAGGTCCCGAGGCCGTAGAGGGCCTGGCAACCGGCCATCTGCGCGTAGCCCGGTTGCTGCGACGGTCCCTCGTAGCATGGCCAACCGAGGTTCGAGCCGGGCGTCGCCACGTTCACCTCCTCCCAGGTGTCCCATCCGACGTCCCCCAGGTACGGCACTCCAGGTGAACCGGTGTTCGGTCGCATCCCGAAGCGGAACGCGTTCCGCAGCCCGTACACCCAGACCTTCGAACGGATGCTCGTGGCTGTGCCGTTCCAGAAGGGGTTGTCAGCCAACCCTGCGCCAGTCGCCCGGTCGATGCGGACCATCTTGCCGGCGAGGGAGTCGAGGTCCTGAGTGCGCAGAGCGGCCTGATCTGCGTAGTTGAACGACGCCGCGTCCCCGCTCGTGAAGAAGAGGCTCCCATCCGCCCCGAAACGAAGGTCGCCAGGACCATGCGAAGCGCCGTGAGCCGGGATGCAGTCGCTGCCCACCGGATGCGCATCGCAGCTGGCACCGCCGAGCTTTCCGAGCAGAACCACCTCGCTGGTCGGTGACGCGACATCGCCCTCGAGGAGGTACCGAGCGACTCGGGTGGTCTTCGAGCCCGTGTATTGACCGGGGTCGTTCTCGTGCACGTAGCCCACGTAGATGTAGTTGTTGCCCGCTGTTTCGAAGCTCGGATCGACGGCCATGCTGAGGAGCCCGCGGTCCCAGTAGTCGTTGACCTTGCTGCGCAGGTCGAGAACCGGTGTCGGACTGAGCACGCCGTTCGTGGCGAGACGGATCAGCCCGTTCTTCATGGAGATCAGCATCCGTCCGTCGGGGAGGAACGCGAACCCCGTGGGCTCGGGTGCCCCGGCCACCACCAGCTCGTCGACGAACCCGTTGGGCAGGCTGCCGCCGGCCGCGAGCAGCCGCACGGTGTCCTCGAGGGCTGGGGCCGTCTCTGCGGTGGAGGCAGGCGTCGCAGCACCCCGCCGCCAGAGACATCCTCGTCCATTCGCCGCGGCCTCGTCCTGCTTCGCCTTGTGCAGCGCTCGGTCCCTGCCCTTGGCGTTGGCGCGAGCCACGCCGGCCTTCACCTGTTCGCCTGCGACGGAGGTGATCCCCGTGCGGTCGAGCACGTGGAACATCCGGCGACCTCGCTCGTCGTAGGCCAGCGAGGCGTCCGGATCGTCCTCCAAGCGCAGGCCCCGCTGCACCAGCGCCCAGAGAGCGGTGGTCGCCTCCCGACCACAGTCGGTGTTCCCCTGGGGAGCGTCGATTCCCAGCAGGCCCACGCCCAGCCGTCGGCCGTTGAGGGTGATCTCGATGGTGTCACCGTCGATGACCCGGACATGGCCGGTCACGACGTGAGAGCCGCCGTGCGGCACTCCGGCGGGGCGATCGCCTGGCGCGACCGCTACTTGTCCCGATACCGGAGCGGTGCCCGCCCCCAAGATGCAGACCACCACCGCTACCAATGCCGCCGCCGTATGCGAGATCCGGCGCAAATGGGGTGACATCGGCGACTCCATTCCGTGATGACCTTGGCCTGCAGGCACGGCAGGGACCATCCCACAGCACGGTTGGCCCGACAAGCCTCGACCGGTGTTCATTCCGGTCCGAAAGGCGAATTCCTCATGACTCGAAAGCGGAGATCGCATCGGGCGAATGCCTCTATCCGGATAAATGCCGGAAAGCGACTCTCGAGGCGCTGGCAGGGCGTCTTGGTACAGTGACGGCGGTTGAGGGGTGTGGATCCTGGGCACGGACAGACGGTCGCGGCATCACGCGAGCCGGGCTGATGATGACGAGGCGGACGGACATGCAGAAACGAGCACTGCGGGTGGTGGGGGAGTCCGAGGACGAGAGCGACAAATTCCCCGATGTCGGGCCGACGCCACCCGGTGTGGCGCTGGAGGCAGCGGCTGCAGGTCTGCCGCGGCGGCTCCGGCGGCTTCGGCGGCAGGCTCCCAAGCTGGCCCTCGGCCTAGGCGACCTGACCGCAGTGGTGGTGGCCATGTGCGCCGCCCTCGCCCTCCGGAACCACCTTCGTCAGGGGTCCGCCAGCACGGAGAGCGCCATGCTCGTCGGAGCTCTGTCCCTGCCGGTCTGGCTGGCGGCGTTCAGTCGGCACCGTCTCTACAGCGCCCGATATCTGGCTCGACGGGCTGAGGAGATGCGCAGGGTGGCGCGCGCGGCGGCGCTCGGCGTCGCCGGGATGGCCGCCATCAGCTTCATGTTGCGGTCTCCCGTCTCTCGCGCCTGGCTGGCCCTGAGCGGCATCCTCGCTCTGGTCACCATCGCGACCGAGCGGGAGGTGGCGCGGAGGCTCTTCAAGCGCATGCGCACGGGCGGCAGCCTGCTGCGGCCGGTCGTCGTCGTGGGTGCGAACCACGAAGCTCGTGAGCTGGCGGCGATGCTTACGAACGATCCCAGCCTGGGCTACCGGCTCGCAGGGTTCGTGACCGATCGGCCGTCGGACGAGGTGCACCACAGCATCAGCGGTCGGGTGCTCGGCACCGTGGCCGAGACGCTCGAGGTCGTCCAGGCAACCGGAGCGGTAGGGGTGATCGTCGCGGCGTCCGCGGCGACGCTCGACACCTCGAACCGCCTGGTGCGGGACCTGACGAACGCAGGCATCCATGTCGAGCTGTCGTCCGTGCTGCGCGACGTCGCGCCCGAGCGCCTCACCGTGCGTCCGCTCGGCCGCTTTCCGATCATCTACATCGAGCCGGTTCGGCGAGGGTGGCGGACGGCCGCCAAGCGCGCCTTCGACATCGTGCTCGCGGTCTCTGCCGTCGTCGCCACGGCGTTGGTGCTGGCCGTCGTGGCTCTGTTGATCAAGCTCGACTCACCTGGGCCGGTGCTGTTCAAGCAGGCCCGGGTCGGGCGGAACGGCCGCATCTTCCGCGTGCTGAAGTTCCGCACCATGGTCGTCGATGCGGAGGCCCGCATGGCCGAGCTCCGGGACCGGAACGAAGCCGACGGGCCGTTGTTCAAGATGACCCACGACCCCCGGGTCACCCGGGTCGGGCGGGTGCTGCGCAAGATGTCGATCGACGAGCTGCCCCAGCTCTGGAACGTCGTCCGAGGCGAGATGAGCCTCGTCGGCCCCCGCCCTGCGCTGCCGTCAGAAGTCGAGGGATGGCACCCGGAGCTGCATGAGCGCCTTAGGGTGAAGCCTGGAATGACTGGCATGTGGCAGGTCAACGGACGTAGCTCGGCTTCGTTCGCGGAGTACATGCGCCTCGACCTGTACTACGTGGACAACTGGTCGCTCACGACGGACCTCACCATCCTGGCCAAGACGGTGCCCGCGGTGCTCGCCAGTCGGGGGGCCTCGTGATCCCGGCGGGTCGGCCCAGGATGGCGGTCCGGCCGGGTATGCGGTGCTGACCGTCCTCGTCGTCTTCGGTGGTTGGTTGCTGGCTGGCATCGGCATGGCCACCGCGCTCGGGCCGACGCTGCGCCGAGCCGCCCGGGTGGCCGGCACGCCGCTGCCGCTCGCGTGGGAGGCGACCGCCCTGGAGCGCTTGCGCCAGCAGCGCAGATGGCGCAGAGGGACGTGGGCGTTGTCCGGCGCAGTTGCGACCGTGCTCTTCGCCGGAAGCGGTGGACTGGCGGCGGCGGGCGCGCTGCCTGCCCCGGCGCAGACCGTCGCCCACACCGTCCTGAGCAACGTCGGTGTGATTGTTCCGCAAACGCCGACGCGTTCGTGGCTCAAGCCACCCGGCGCCGCATCAGTGACCGTGGTCGAGGTGGCTGAGTCAGTCGACGGGCGAACCTCGGATGCGGCACCGCATCCCGACGGCGTCCCGCAGGATCGCTCCGCGGCTCGGGTTTCCGGTGCTCGACCTGATCCGACCCACACGATCGACTCGAGCCCGTCGACGCCCTCGACACGACCGTCGGCCTCTGGCACTGAGCCCGCGAGGACATCACCGAGCGCGGCGGCGCCAAGCCCCCCGGCCCCCCCTGCCGCCGCCGTCGAAGAGATGGCGGCTGGCGGGCACTCGGTTGGGGCTCCCCGCGTCGAGCCCCAGCGGGTGCTTCCGCCTGAGCCCAAGGGGAGTGCCGGAGCAGTACCCCCGGCGCCACGGCCCGAAGTGTCGAGCACGACCGGTGTTGTCGTCCCGCCCGCAGCACCCGGTGTGATCGCTCGCATCGGCGAACCCTCGCTTGCCGCTCCGCCGGTGCCGGGGCCGTTCGTCGAAGGCCCGGTGCCGCCGTCCGAGGGCCCGGCGGAATCCGTCGCCGAACCCGTGATCCCCGTACGGCCCTACGTGAAGGGTCCGGTGGCGGTCACCGCCCGAAAGGTCGAAGCGGGCGCTGAGAAGAAGAAGGACAAGTCGCTTCCGGCGCACGCCCGCCGTGGCCAAGGTCCCGCGTCGGTCGACAGCGGTTCCGAGCCGGAATAGCGGACCTCGCAAGACCTCCTCGGAGCGTGAGGCACCGGGTCGAGACGTTGCCAAGTGGCGACCGACTCGTTCCGGGGTAGTAGCGGGGCTCACCGCCGCACGGAGGAGACACGGGCGTGAGCAGGCAGCCATTGGTACTGGAGCACGCGCAAGGCTCGGCCACGGGGGACCAGAGCACGCTCACCTTCATCGGCACCGCCACTGTCCTCGTGCGCCACGGTGGGTTCACCTTCCTCACCGATCCCAACTTCCTTCACGCGGGCGAGCGCGCCTACCTCGGCAAGGGTCTGTGGTCGAAGCGGCTCACCGAGCCGGCCATGTCGATCGACCAGCTGCCCCCTCTCGACTTCTTGGTGCTCTCGCACCACCACGGTGACCACTTCGACCGGGTGGCGGCCGCCGGCCTCGACAAGGACCTGCCCATCATCACCGAGCCCCATGGGGCTCGGAAGCTCGAACGGCAGGGCTTCCGGCACGTCATAGCTCTCCGCACCTGGGAGAGCCAGATGATCACGCGGGGCTCCCAAGCCGTCGAGGTGACCTCCCTTCCCGGTCGGCATGCGCCCGGGCCGGTGCAGGCGATGATCCCGCCGGTGATGGGGTCCCTTCTCGCGTTCTCCGACGCCGGGCGAACGACGTTCCGCCTCTACGTGACCGGGGACACCCTCGTGTTCGACGGCCTGCGCGAGATCCGCCAGCGCCATCCCGACATCGACGTCTGCCTGCTGCACCTCGGCGGCACCCGGGTGGCCGGAGTGCTGCTGACGATGGATGCCGCCCAGGGCGTGGAGGCGCTCCGAATCGTGGCGCCCCGGGCTGCGGTTCCGATCCACTTCGACGACTACACCGTCTTCAAGTCGCCGCTCGACGACTTCAGGGCGGCCATGGCGCGGAGCGGGCTACCGACCCACGTCCGGTACGTGGACCGGGGGCAGACGATCGAGCTCGCCAGCGGAGGCGACTGAGGCCCTCTACCACCCTGGGTGCCCGCGAATCGGGGCGGGGATGCGGCTCTGCACCCGTCGAGGTGGGTACCCTCGCCGCCGTGGCGCCGGCCGACAGCTTGACGATCTTCTATCCGATGTGGAACGAGGAGGGCTCGATCCGCCTCGCCGTGGACGCGGGACGCGAGACGGGTGACGCGTTGGTCGCGGCCGGCGTGCTCTCGTCGTTCGAGGTGCTCATCGTCGATGACGCATCCACCGACGCCACGGGCGCCATCGCCGACGAGCTGGCAGCAGCCGACCCTCGTGTCCGTGTCGTCCACCACCCGGAGAACCGCAAGCTCGGCGGTGCTCTG
The DNA here is from genome assembly GCA_902805655.1 of uncultured Acidimicrobiales bacterium. Lineage (GTDB taxonomy): Bacteria > Actinomycetota > Acidimicrobiia > Acidimicrobiales > CADCTF01 > CADCTF01. The sequence goes on along the minus strand of CADCTF010000100.1, from coordinate 12,707 downwards.
AAGACGGGGTTCGCGGAAGCTCGCTCGGCGCTCGTGCTCTACACCGATGGGGACCTGCCCACCGACCTGCACGACAGCCTGCCGAAGGCACTGCGGCTGCACCGGCTCTACGACGCGGACATCGTCAGCGCATACCGGCACGACCGGACAGCCGAAGGGCCGCGGCGGGCGGTGTACTCGTTCGCCTACAACGCCCTGATCCGGTTCGGCTTCGGCCTGCGCGTTCGCGACGTCAACTTCGCCTTCAAGCTGTGCCGTCGGGAGGTGCTCAACCACGTGCGCCTGGCGAGCGACGGGTCGTTCATCGACGCCGAGCTGCTCATCAAGGCCCACCGCCTCGGGTACCACATCATCCAGTTCGGCGTCGACTACTTCCCACGCACCCGGGGCATCTCGACGCTGTCGTCGGGCTCCACGATCCTGAAGATCGTCCGGGAGCTGGGCACCATGTACCTCGACCTGAAGGACATCGAGCCGTTGCCGCCCGAGGTGCTGCACGGGCCTCCGCCCACTATGGCCAGCCCGTCGCCCGAGCAGCGCACCCGACGCCTCCGGCGGCGACGAGCACATCCGGCCGCCAGCAACGCTCCTCGGGTCGAGCCACGCCTGTTGATCGTGAACGCCGACGACTACGGCCTCACCGAAGCAGTGTCGGAGGGGATCCTCCGTGGTCACCGCGAGGGCGTGATCACGAGCACCTCCGTGCTCGTCCTGGCTCCGGCCTTCGAGAAGTCGGCCAAGTGGTTGGTCGACACGGAGGCGCTCGGCGTGGGCGTCCACCTCGCCCTGGTCGGTGAGGACCCTCCGCTGCTGTCACCCCGTGAGATCCCGACGCTGGTCGATCGCAACGGACGGCTGCCGATCAGCTGGAAGGTGTTCCTCGCCCGGTGCGGCGCCGGGCGCATCGACAGCGCCGACGTTCGCCGTGAGCTCAACGCCCAGCTCGACGCGGTGGGCGCACAGGACATCCGGGTCACCCACCTCGATTCCCACCAGCACCTCCACCTCTGGCCGATGGTGCGCCAGGTGGTGCTCGACCTGGCGGTGGAGCGGGGGATCGGGGCGGTCCGGGTGCCGCGATCCGCAACGGCGGTTCCTGGCATCGGCCTGAACCGGCTGGCGAGTGAGCTGGCCCGCGCCGCGGCCGCAAGGGGCCTGGCGTTCCCCGGCCACGCCGTAGGGGTCGACGAGGCCGGCCGCATGGACGTCGCCACCATCGAGCGGGCTCTGGTGCGGCTAGGCCGCACGAACGCTGCCGCGGTGGAGCTCTCGGCCCACCCCGGCGAGGCCGAGGACCCCGACCGGGGACGCTACCGCTGGGGGTACCACTGGGGCGAGGAGCTGGCCGCCCTCACCGACCCTCGCGTGCGAGTCGCCATCGAGCGTCACGGCTTCGTGCTCGGCACCTATGCCGACCTGGTCCGCTCGGCCGGACCCGCAGCCCGGTAGCGGCTTGGCCACCGCACTCGACCTGTACCGAGCGGAGGCGAGGGGTGTCCGCGCCCATGTGGCCGGCCGCTGGAAGTCGTGCCCGTTCGAAGCCGTGGCCACCCACGTGCCGCCCGGCGGCAGGGTGCTCGAGATCGGGTGCGGGCACGGGCTACTGGCGGCCCATCTCGCCCTCGAGTCCGCCGCTCGCGAGGTCACCGGTACTGACATCGATCCGAAGAAGATCGAGGTGGCCCAGCGCGCGGCCGTGGGCGCCACGAACCTCGGCGCCCACCTCGACTTCCGGGTCGAGCCGGCCGGGGCCGTTCCCCCTGGCCCATGGGACACCATCGTCGTGGCCGACGTCTTCTACCTCCTGCCGGCCGAGCCCGCCAAGGGCCTGCTGGAGGCGATGGCCGCCACCCTGGCCGATGGTGGGCGCATCGTCTTGAAGGAGACGTCGCACACCCCTCGATGGAAGTACCTCCTGGCTCGTGCGCAGGAGCTGATGTCGGTCCGGGTGCTGCGCATCACGGCGGGGCGCGACCTCGTCTTCCACGAGCCGGCGGCGCTCCGGAGGTGGCTGGAGGAGGCCGGGCTGGTCGTCAGCGAGCACCCCGTGCACCGCGGCTACCTGCATCCCCACCACGTGCTCGTCGGCAGCCGAACCCCTCTCTAGACTCCGCCGAATGGCCGAGCCCCGGAGCGCGACGGAACCGGACGGCCCCCAGCGGCCCAGCTCCGAGCCGGCCGCCGCGGCGGGGGAGGACCGTGTCCTCACCGTGCCGAACCTCATCAGCCTCGTCCGGCTGGCATGCGTGCCGCTGTTCGTGTGGCTGCTGTTCGGCCGGGACGAGCCGTACGCCGCCGCGTGGCTGCTCGGCGCCATCGGCGCCACCGACTGGGTCGACGGGTACGTCGCTCGCCACTTCAACCAGGTGTCGACGCTCGGCAAGGTGCTCGATCCGGTGGCGGACCGCATCATGCTCGCAGTGGCGATCGTGTCGATCCTGCTCTACGAGGCCGCGCCTTGGTGGGTCGTCGCCTCCGTCCTGGCTCGCGAGGGCCTCGTGTCCATTGCGGTGCTGGTACTCGGCGCCCTGGGAGCTCGGCGGATCGACGTGAGCTGGGTGGGCAAGGCCGGCACTTTCCTCCTCATGTGGGCGTTCCCGTTCTTCCTGGCGAGCGCGGCCGAGTACATCTCCTGGGAGGACACGGCGCGCACGATCGCGTGGGTCTTCTTCGTCCCTGGCATGGTGCTGAGCTGGTGGGCAGCACTCACCTACCTGCCCGTCGCCAAGCGGGCCCTGGCCGAGGGCCGACGAGGAGCAGCGTGAAGGCAGTGATCATGGCGGGGGGCGAGGGCACGCGCCTCCGGCCACTCACCTCGAACCAGCCGAAGCCGATGATGCCGGTCGTGAACCGACCGATGATGGAGCACATCGTCGCCCTGCTGAGGCAGCACGGCTTCGAGGACATCGTGGTGACGGTCGCGTTCCTGGCCAACTCGATCCGCACCTACTTCGGCGACGGCTCCGAGTTCGGCGTCCGCATGGTCTACGCCACGGAAGAGACACCACTGGGCACGGCCGGTTCGGTGCGCAACGCCATGGCGGAGCTGCGCGACGAGCGCTTCCTCGTGATCTCCGGTGACGTCCTGACCGACATCGACCTCAGTGCGATCGTGCGGTTCCACGAGGAGCGCGGTGCCATGGCCACAATCGGCCTGAAGGCGATGGAGGACCCGCTCGAGTTCGGGATCGTGATCACCAAGGAGGACGGGGCGATCGAGCGCTTCCTCGAGAAGCCCACGTGGGGGCAGGTGTTCTCCGACACCATCAACACCGGCATCTACGTGCTCGAGCCCGAGATCTTCGACTACATCGAGGCGGACACACCGGTCGACTTCTCGAGCGACGTGTTCCCCCAGCTCCTCGAAGACGGAAGGCCGCTGTTCGGCTATGTGGCCGACGGCTACTGGGAGGACGTCGGCACCCTCGAGGCGTACGCCCGGGCCCACCAGGACGTGCTGGACGGCAAGGTCGCCATCGAGCTGCCGGGCTTCGGCATGGGCGACGGCGTGTGGCTGGGCGAGGGCTGCGACGTGCATCCCGACGCCCGCATCGACGGCCCTGCTGTGCTCGGCGACTACTGCAAGGTCGAGGCCGGCGCCCACATCCGGGAGTACACCGTGCTCGGCCAGAACGTCATGGTGGGCGGCGACGCCTTCCTCGAGCGGGCCATCGTCCACGACAACGCGTACCTCGGCCGGGCCGTCCGCCTGCGTGGGTGTGTCGTGGGCCGCTCCACCGACCTCCGGGAAGGCGCCGCCTGCGAGGAGGGCGTGGTGCTCGGCGACGAGTGCTTCGTCGGTGAGCACGCCGTCATCAACCCGTCGGTGAAGGTCTACCCCTTCAAGACGATCGAGGCCGGCGCCATCATCAACTCCTCCATCGTCTGGGAGTCACGCGGGGCCCGTCACCTCTTCGGCCGCCGGGGCGTCAGCGGGCTGGCCAACGTCGACCTCAGCCCGGAGCTGGCCATGAAGGTCGCGATGGCATGGGGGACGACCCTCCCCAAGGGCAGCACGGTCACCACGTCTCGCGACTCGAGCCGCGCCGCCCGGACGCTGAAGCGCGCCGTCATGGTGGGGCTCAACGCCGCCGGCGTGAACGTCGACGACCTCGAGGTCGCTCCCGTACCGGTCACCCGCTTCCAGGTGCGCGGCCAGCGCACGCATGGCGGCATCACCGTGCGGCTCGACGAGGCCAACCCCCAGGCGGTGACGATCCGGTTCTTCGACGAGGCGGGGCTCGACATCGACGAGAGCGCGCAGCGGAAGGTCGAGCGGCTGTACTACCGCGAGGACTTCCGACGGGTGTTCGCGGCGGACATGGGGGACATCGGCTTCCCACCCCGGGCCGTCGAGTACTACACAGCGGCGCTCATGGCGACGGTCGACGGCCAGGCCATCCGGGGTGCGCGCTTCAAGGCCGTGCTCGACTACTCCTACGGCTCCACCAGCTTCGTCATGCCCAACGTGCTGGCCAAGCTGGGTGCCGACGTCCTGGCCGTGAACCCGTACGCGTCAACGGCGGAGGCGGCCACGTTCGATCGAAAGGCCTCTGCCGAGAAGGTCAGCGCCCTGGTCATCGCGGCGGACGCCGACCTCGGCGTGGTGCTGTCGCCCGACGGCGAGAACGTCACCATGATCGACGACACGGGCAAGGTCCTGAGCGACGACGAGATGCTCTTCGTCCTCGTCAGCCTGATCTGCAGCACCACCGACTCCGCCCGCATCGCCGTGCCCGTCGCGGTCAGCCAGGAGGTGGAGCGCTTCGCGGCCGCTCACGGCGCGGAGATCGTGTGGACCAAGCTCTCCAGCTCGAACCTGATGGACGCCGCCAACACCGGCGGGGTCACGTTCGCGGCCAGCCAGGAGGGCGGGTACATCTTCCCGGACTTCCTGCCGGCCTACGACGGCACTGCGAGCTTCGTGAAGATGCTGGGTCTGCTGGCCCGCACGGGGCTGCCCCTGTCGAAGCTGGTGGCGTCAGTGCCACCGTTCCACCAGGCGCACGAGGTGGTGCCCACGCCGTGGGAGCACAAGGGCCTCGTCATGCGGAGCCTGGTGGAGGCGTCGAAGGACGAGGAGATGGTGCTGGTCGACGGCGTCAAGCTGGTGCACCCGGACGGGTGGGCGCTGGTCATCCCTGATCCGGACGAGCCGTCGACGCACGTGTGGGCGGAGGCCGAGAGCGCCGCGGCGGCGTCGGCCAAGGCGCACGAGGTGGCCGTCCGAATCCAGTCGTTGCTGCACTAGCGAGCGCTCGCGGGTCGGCGATACTGGGCACTGTGCCCGCCCGGTCTCCGCTCAGCCTGGTGGGTCTGGCCGCGCTCCTCGGGTTCCTGTTGGTGACCACGGCATCCTCCGCCAAGGCGCACCGCCTGGCCGAAGCGCCGCGGCAGGCCGAGCTGATCGAGCTCATCGGTGACCGGCGCAGCGCCGTGGCCGACCTCGACGAGGCGGTGGCCCAGCTGCGCGACGAGGTGGCCAAGGGCAAGGTGGCCATCAGCCGGTCGAGCGCCGCGGACGAGCGCGAGGCCGAGGAACAGGCCCAGCTGGCCAAGCTGGCCGGCACGGTCGCCCTCACCGGCCGCGGCGTGGTGGTCCAGCTGTCGCACTCAGACCGGACCCCCACCTCCAGCGCCGACGCCGGCGCCTACCGCATAAACGACGCCGACCTCCAGCTGGTGGTGAACGCACTCCTCGCCGCAGGGGCGGACGCGGTGGCGATCAACGACAGTCGCCTGGTCTCCACCACGGCGATCCGTGCTGCAGGAGCGCACATCGTGGTCAACTTCCGCCCGCTGGTGCCGCCGTTCCGCGTTGCGGCCATCGGCGCCGATCGGCGGGCCTTCGAGAGCAGTGCGATCGCCGCCGACTTCAAGCGGTGGTCGGGCATGTTCGGGCTGGGCTACACGGTGAGCACCTCCAGCGAGGTCACCGTGCCCGCCTACGCCGGACGGGTCACCATCGCCAACGCGGAGCCCCGATGATCGCGATCCTCGGCCTGGTGGTCGGAGCGGTGGTCGCCATCGTGCTGCGGCCGACGGTGCCCCAGGAGATGACCCGCTACGCCGCCATGGCCGTGGTGGCGGCCATCGATGCCGGTCTCGGAGGCGTCCGTTCATACGCCGAGCAGACGTTCAGCGACCGGATCTTCGTGGTCGCCTTCGTCACCAACGCGGCGGCCGCGGCCGGCCTGGTGTGGATCGGTGACCAGCTGTCGGTCGACCTGGTGACGGCCGTGGTCGTCGTGTTCGGTGTCCGTATCTTCCAGAACGTGGCCGCCATCCGGCGCCGAGTGTTCGGGGGCTGAAGATGTCCGCCTTCACCGCAGTCGCCAGCCGTCGCCATGCCCTGGCCGGGCGCACGCGCCCGGCGCACCTGCTGATCCTCGTCGTCACCGCGGCCATCGGCTTCCTGCTGGTCGGCCAGCTGCGGGACACGCCGGATCAGTCCCTCGCGCTTGCGGCGGAGAGCGAAGGCGACCTGGCCCGCATCCTCGCCGGTCTGAACACCGAGGCGGATGCTCTCCAGAGCGAGATCGCCGAGCTGAAGCTGGCCCTGGCCGAACAGGCGCGCTCCACTCAGAGCGAGGCGGCGGCCATCGAGGCCGCCAACGCACAGCTGCGGACCTTGCTCGTGCTGGCCGGCACGGTGCCGGTGACGGGCCCGGGTGTGACGCTCACCATCGCCGACCCCTCCGGGTCGATCACCTACGACGTCATGATCGACGTCGTGCAGGAGCTTCGCGACGCAGGGGCGGAGGCGGTGGCGGTGAACCAGCATCGCATCGGGGTGGCGAGTGCGTTCGGTGAGCGCGACGGCCGCATCACCGTGCAAGACCGCACCCTCGAGGCTCCCTACATCGTCCAGGCCATCGGCCAGCCGGCCACGCTGGACGGCGGGCTCAAGATCCCGGGTGGCGCACAGGACGCCATGACGGCGCTGCGCAACGTCAAGGTGGAGGTGGTCCGGCAGGCCCGAGTCGACATCCCGGCACTGCTCGAGCCCCCGGACCTGTCCCAGGCGCGTCCGGTAGGGTCCAGGCCATGAGCAACGTGCCGTCCGACCTCCGGTACACCGCCGACCACGAGTGGGCGCGCCTGGAGGACGGCAAGATCCGAATGGGCATCACCGACTACGCCCAGGACGCCCTCGGCGACGTGGTGTTCGTCCAGCTGCCCGAGCCCGGGACCCGCATCGAGCTCGGCGGCACGTTCAGCGAGGTCGAGTCCACCAAGTCGGTCTCCGACATCTACGCACCGGTCACCGGCACCATCGTGGGCGTGAACACCGAGCTGGCCGACAGCCCGCAGCGGCTCAACGAGGACCCCTACGGCGTCGGCTGGATCTGCGTGATCGAGCCGGCCGACGGCGACGCGTACGACACGTTGCTCGACGCCGAGGCCTACTCCAAGCTCATCAGCGACTAATGCCGCACCCCGTTCGACCGGCGTCATCGGCCGGCAAGGTGCAAGAAGAGGTTGAGGGTTTGGCTAGCCTCTCGCACCGTGGCTGAACGCACCTGCGCCCACTGCGGCCATCAGAACCCACCCGAGGGCAACTTCTGCTCGTCGTGCGGTCGAGTGCTCGAGGCGGCGCCCAGCGAGCCGACCACCACGATCACGCTCTCACCTCTCGACGCGGCAGAGCTGGAAGAGGAGACCTCGGTCGCTCTGCCCGAGCTGGCCGAGGGCGCCGGCATGCTCGTCGTCAAGCGTGGCCCCAACGCCGGCTCGCGCTTCGTGCTCGAAGAGGACGTCGTCGGGGCGGGTCGCCACCCCGACAGCCACATCTTCCTCGATGACATCACGGTGTCTCGCCGCCACGCCGAGTTCGAGCGCCAGGGCGGTGGCTACGTCGTACGCGACGTCGGGTCGCTCAACGGCACGTATCTCAACCGCGAGCGCATCGAGACGTCTCCGCTGGTCAACGGCGACGAGGTGCAGATCGGCAAGTTCAAGCTGATCTTCCTCGCCCGCGCGGACGGCTGAGGACCACAGGCTTGGCCGATCGCGCCTACCTCTCCATCGGCGAGGTCCTGACCCTGCTCCGGCCGGAGTTCGAGGACCTCACGATCTCGAAGATCCGCTTCCTCGAGAGCCAGGGCCTGCTCGACCCGGAGCGCACGCCGTCGGGCTACCGGAAGTTCTACGACGAAGACGTCGAGCGCCTGCGGTGGATCCTGCGCCAGCAGCGAGAGCAGTACCTGCCACTGAAGGTCATCAAGGGTCGGCTCGGCTTCGAGGTGGACGACGAGGCCGTGGACACGGCTGCGGCCGGCTCGGCCGCAGCCAGGCTCGAGGCGGAGGCCGGGGCCTTCGGTGGGTCGCCGCTGCCTCCACCCCCGCGCGCCGGGCTGGAGCCTGATCCGGGTCCCGAGTGGGTCGAGTCGGCGGAGTCGGGCGACGGTGTCGCGAGGCTCGGGCCGGAAGGGCCGGAAGCGCCGGAGGTACCTGTGCCGGCCGCAGCCGAGCACCACGTCTCGTCGCGCACACGCGTCGAGACGGAGCGCCTGGCCGAGGCGCCCAACCCACTGCAAGCTGGTGACTCCGGGGTCACCATGACGCTCCAGCAGCTGTCGGAGGCTTCGGGCCTGAGCCTTGAGGAGATCGCGAGCCTCCAGAAGTACGGGCTGATCGCCGGCAAGTCGGCGGGACGTGCTGCGTACTTCGACGACGAAGCCCTCACCGTCGCCAAGCTGGCTCGCCGGTTCCTCCAGCTCGGCATGGAGCCCCGTCACCTGCGGATGTACAAGACGGCGGCCGAGCGCGAGACCGGGCTCTTCCAGCAGCTCACCACGCCGTTGGTCAAGCAGCGCAACCCCACGGCCCGCAAGCAGGCGGTCGAGACGCTGACCGAGCTGGCGACGCTCGGTCAGGGCATGCGCGCGGCCATGCTGCGCCAAGCGCTCCAGGATCACGTCGGGGGCTGATTCCTCCCGCCTTCAGCCCGTCGGGCCGGGGTAGAGTTGGACCCATGATGGTCGAGATGACGCTCGCGTCCATCCGGGTGGAGCTGCCGACCAACACCCCGGTCGTGTTCCTGCAGGAGGCCGGTGAGGGCCGTCGCACCCTGCCGATCCTCATCGGGCACCCCGAGGCCACGGCGATCGCCTACGCGCTGCAGGGCATCGAGACGCCGAGGCCAATGACGCACGACCTCCTTCGAGACGTGCTGACCACCTTGGAGGCCAGTGTCGAGGCCGTCGTGGTCACCACCTTGGTGGAGGGCGTCTACTACGCCGAGATCCGCATGCGACTCGGCAGCCGCACCTTCGCCGTCTCCAGTCGCCCTTCCGACGCCATAGCACTGGCCGTGCGCGTCGGGGCGCCGATCTTCGCCGAGGAGCCCCTGCTGGAAGCGGAAGCCATTCCCGCCGAGGACGAAGAGGATGGCGAGGAGCAGGAAGAGGTCATCGAGGAGTTCACCAAGTTCATCGAGGACGTGCGCCCCGAGGACTTCGCCTCCTGAGCAGGGCGTCCGGTGTGGACGCCCCGTTGACCTGGTGGGTGCGTAGGCGTATGGTGCTCACACCGACGTAACTACGTCGTTGGTGTTCCGGCCGGCATGCAGAGGCTGCGGCACCCGTCCAGGAGGCACTTCCCCATGCCGCAGCCACACGACGACGCCAGCTATCGCGGACCACAGGTCTGCGCGATCGTCGGCATCACGTATCGCCAGCTCGACTACTGGGCCCGCACCGACCTCCTCCGTCCCTCCATCAGTGAGGCGAAGGGCAGCGGCACCCAACGGCGGTACTCCTACCGTGACCTGCTGGAGCTGAAGGTCATCAAGCGGCTGCTCGACTCGGGGATCTCCCTGCAGTCCGCTCGCCGGGCCATCACGTACCTGCGCGAGAACCTGGGTGAGGATGTGGTCACCGCCAACCTGGTGCTCAACGGCAGCGAGTCGGTGCTGGCCCGCACGGGGGAGGAGATCTTCGACCTGCTTCGCGGCGGTCAGGGCGTCCTCAACATCGTGCCGCTGGCGGGCGTGAAGTCCGAGCTCGACGCGGCGATCCTCGAGTTCGCGGCGAACGTGCGGCCGGCGGCCGGCGCCACGCCGCGAGCGGCCGCCGCCGGCAGCTAGCCGTCTCGCCGGGCGGCGGAGGCGATGTGTCGCCCACCGCTCCTCGACTCGTAGTGTGGGTGAGTCCATGGCCGACCTGAAGCGCTCCCCACTCGATGCCGCGCACCGCAGCCTGGGGGCCAAGATCGTGCCGTTCGGCGGGTGGGACATGCCGCTGGCCTATCCCGCAGGGACGCTCGCTGAGCACCGTGCCTGTCGCGAGGGAGCTGTCGCCTTCGACGTGAGCCACCTGGGAACCGTTCGGGTCGAGGGCGCAGAGGCCTTCGGCGCCCTGCAGCGGGCGTTCACCAACGACCTGCAGAAGATCGGCCCCGGTCGCACCCAGTACACCCACCTGCTGGAGCCCGGCGACGGATCCGTGCTCGACGACATCATCGTGTGGTGGGTGAACGACGAGCGCTTCGACGTCATGCCGAACGCGTCGAACACGGCCCGCGTGCTCGAGGCGCTGGGCGTCGGCCGCGACGTCACCGGGGAGCGTGCCGTCATCGCCGTGCAGGGCCCGGCGGCGCGGGAGCGACTCGAGGCCGTGTCTTCGGCGGCGGCTGCCGTGAAGCGTCGAGATGTGGCGACCGTCGAGTGGAACGGCGCCGAGCTCACCGTCGCCGGCACCGGGTACACCGGTGAGGACGGTGTGGAGCTCGCCGTGCCCGCCGACGTCGCCCTCGACCTGTGGTCGGCCCTCGTGGCCGCCGGCATCGAGCCGGCCGGCCTCGGCGCCCGCGACACCCTGCGCCTCGAAGCCGGCCTGCCCCTGCACGGCCACGAGCTCGGGCCTGGCATCACGCCGCTCCAGGCGGGCCTCGGATGGGTCGTGTCGTGGAGCAAAGGTGAGTTCCGGGGCCGAGAGGCCCTTGCAGAGGAGAAGTCCGCCGGCCTGCGACGCGTGCTGCGGGGGCTCACCGTCGAAGGGCGCCAGCCCCCGCGCGAGGGGTACGACGTCGTGATGGAAGACCGCACCGTGGGTCGGGTGACGAGCGGCAACTTCTCACCGGTGCTCGGCCGCGGCATCGCCCTTGCACTCGTCGAGCCCGCCGTGGCCGTCGGCGATGCGGTGCAGATCGACGTCCGAGGGCGGCGTGTCGATGCCGCAGTCGTGGCACTCCCGTTCATCCCCAAGAAGGGCATCTAGGCATGGGTCACTACGTCCCGCACACCGACGACGAGATCGAGTCGATGCTGGCCTTCGTCGGGCTCGCGTCGCTCGACGAGCTGTTCAGCACCATCCCCGAGGCGCTACGCCTGGCCGCGGGCGACGACGGACGGTACCTCGACGTCCCCGACGGCCTGTCCGAGCCGGACGTCCTCTACGAGATGGAGCGACTCGCAGGCCGCAACCGGGCCGCCGGGCTGGTCTGCTTCGCCGGTGGCGGCGCCTACGACCACGAGGTGCCCTCAGCCGTCAAGCGGCTGACCTTCCGGTCGGAGTTCGTGACGGCGTACACGCCGTATCAGCCGGAGGTCTCCCAGGGCGTTCTCCAAGCGCTCTTCGAGTACCAGACGCTGATCAGCCGGATGACCGGGGTGGCCGTGGCCAACGCCTCGCTGTACGACGGCGCGACCGCGACGGTCGAGGCGGTCAACCTGGCGGTCGCGGCCACCGGTCGATCCACCGTGTGGGTGAGTGGAGGAGTGAACCCGCTCTGGCGGGAGACCCTGCGCACGTTCGCCAAGGGCACGGGCCACGACCTCGTGCCGGTGCCGTTGGTCGACGGCGTCACGGTCTGGCCCGAAGCCGGAGAGCGGCCTGGCGCAGTGCTGCTGCAGTACCCGAACTACCTCGGCTGCCTGGAGGACATGGAGCGCGCCGCGGCCGTGGCCCAGCAGCATGGCGCCCTGCTCCTGGTGGCCTTCGACCCTGTGGCGGCCGGCCTGCTGCGCACACCCGGTTCGTACGGCGCCGACGTGGTGGTGGGGGAGGGCCAGCCCTTCGGGACGCCGCTCAGCCTGGGCGGCCCGTACCTCGGTCTGTTCGCCTGCCGCTCCGAGCACGTGCGGCGCCTGCCCGGCCGGCTGGTGGGTGAGACGGTCGACGTGGACGGGCGACGGGCCTATGTCACCACCCTGCGCACCCGCGAGCAGGACATCCGCCGCGAGAAGGCGTCGTCCAACGTCTGCACCAACCAGACGCTGATCGCCATCTGCTGCGCCATCCAGCTGAGCTGGTTGGGGACCTCCGGCATCCGACAGCTGGCCCTCCGGTGTGCCCGAGGCACTCGGTACGCGCGAGAGAGCCTGCTGGCCATTGACGGCGTCGAGCCGCTGGGAACCGCACCCACGTTGCGGGAGTTCGCCATCCGCACTCCGGTGGCCCCCGAGGTCATCGTCGAGCGGCTGGCCGAGGAGGGGTTCCTGGCCGGGATCCCGTTGTCGGAGGAGTACGGCGGCGGCCTGCTGGTCGCGGTCACCGAGCGCCGCACCCGAGCAGAGATCGACCGGTACGTAGAGGCAATGGAAAAGGTGGTCCGATGAGCCCGACCCGAGCAGCTGCAGGAGGAAAGGCCACCAGCGCCCCGCTGATGGGGCGCGACGAGGAACCCACCATCTTCGAGCTGTCCGTGCCGGGCCGGAGCGCCTGGTCGTTCCGCACCACCGACCTGCCCGAGTGGGATGCAGC
>CADCTF010000099.1 GCA_902805655.1 uncultured Acidimicrobiales bacterium | reverse complement strand
GTCGTCAGCGGTCGACGGCGACCTGGCACTCGGCAGCCTCGTGGTCGGGGCGCAGGCGCTGCTCGGTGCCAGCGCCCTCGCGGTGGGCAGCTTCGCGTGGGCGCTCGAGGGGGCCGCCCAGCCGGTGCTCGTCGTCGAGCGCCTGGGCACGCGGATGGCCGAGGAAGGCGCGCTCGACACGTCGGGCAGCACGCACCCGGCCTCGGGGCTGCCGGCGGAGGCGATCCGGTTCGAAGACGTCGGCTTCACCTACCCGAGCGGCGGACGACCGGTGTACCGCCACCTCGACCTCACGATCCCCGCGGGCCGGTCGTTGGCCATCGTCGGGCGCAACGGCGTCGGCAAGACGACGTTGGTGAAGCTCCTGTGCCGTCTGTACGACCCGACCTCCGGGGTGATCACCGTCGACGGGCGAGACCTCCGCACCTTCGACGTCGCAGCGTGGCGCGAGCGGGTCAGCGTGGTGTTCCAGGACTTCGTCCGCTTCGAGCTGTCGCTGCGCCGGAACATCGTCCTGGACGGCGCGTCGGTCGACGACGGCGAGCTGCTCCGACTCCTCGAGGTCGCAGGCGCGGCGGGGTTGGCGCAGCTGGACCAGCCGCTGTCGAAGGCGCAGCCCGGCGGCACCGACCTCTCGGGCGGGCAGTGGCAGCGGGTGGCGCTGGCCCGGGCCCTGGCCGCCGTCCGCCTCGGTGCCGGCGTCGTCATCCTCGACGAGCCGACCGCCCAGCTCGACGTGCGTGGCGAGGCGGCCATCTTCGGACGGCTGCTGGCCGCCACCGCCGGCTGCACGACGATCCTCATCTCGCACCGGTTCTCCACGGTGCGCCACGCCGACCACATCGTGGTCGTCGAGGACGGGCTGGTGGTGGAGCAAGGCTCGCACGACGAGCTGATGGCTGCCGCCGGCCGCTACCGGGCCATGTTCGACCTCCAGGCCTCCCGCTTCGGCTCCGAGGATGCGCCGGACCTCGACGACGACGTCGACCTCCTCGAGTCGCTCGACGAGACGGGCGAGTCGGAGGTGACGGCGTGAGCCCGCCCGGTGACGAGGTCCTCGCCGACCTCCCCGGCCAGCGCCCAGCCATCGTCCACCTGTTGCGCCTCGGCTTCCGGTTCGAGCCGGCGCTGCTCTGGATCTCCCTCGGGTCGACCGTGGTCGGTGCCCTGCCCGACGCCCTCGTCGCGGTGTGGCTCGGGCTCATCGCCGAGGCGTTGGCCACGCCGGGAGCGCCCGACCGGACGCTGCTGCTGGTCGCCGGCATCGGCATCGCCTTCTCGTGCGTCGGCGGGTGGGTCGTGCGGAGCGGGAGCCAGCGCCTGCACGACCGGTTCCGCCAGCGCCTGGCCGTCGCCCTCGAGACCCACGTGGCCCGGTTGCAGGCCACGACCGTGGGCATCGAGCAGCACGAGCGACCGGAGGTGCTCGACCGGCTGGCGATGCTGCGCGACCAGGTGTTCACGCTCGACCACATCTTCCTGTCGCTCTTCGGCTCGCTCGGCATCGCCATCCGCCTCCTGGTCGTGATGGGGGTGCTGGCGACGGTGCACCCCGCCATGGTGCTGCTCGGCGTGGCCGCGCTGCCTCCCGTGATCGTCGCCGCCGGGGTCGGTCGGCGGGTCTCCGCCGTCTGGGAGGGCGAGGCCGCCAACCGCCGCCTGGCCCGTCACCTGTTCGTGCTCCAGACGGAGGCGCCGTCGGCCAAGGAGCTGCGGGTCAGCGGGGCGACGACGGCCGTCGCCGCCGACCGTGCGGCGGCCTGGGATGAGTTCCAGCGGCCGCTGCAGCGCATGCGCCTGCGTGCGGGCCTCGCCCAGACGGCGGCGTGGGCCGTGTTCGCCTCGGCGTTCGTCGGGGCCGTCGCCGTCTCGGCCGGTGGCGCCCGGGACGCGTCGGCTGCGCTGATCGTCGTCGCGGCGGGCGCCCGCCTCACCGCCTACATCGGTCTGGCGGCGACGGAGGTCAACACCTGGGGCTTCTTCATCCAGGGGTCGCAGCGCCTGCTGTGGCTGGAGGACCTCGTCGAGCGTCGGCGTCGCAACGCGAGTGGATCACCGCCGTCGCGGCTGGACGACGGCATCGCCCTGGAGGACGTCTCCTTCCGCTACCCGGGCGTGGACCAGCCGCTCGTCCTCGAGCACGTCGACCTGCGCCTGCCGGCAGGTTCGGTGGTCGCCGTCGTGGGCGAGAACGGCGCCGGCAAGTCCACGTTGGTGAAGCTGCTGGCCAAGCTCTACGAACCGACCGAGGGTCGGATCCTCGTGGACGACGTCGACCTCGGCACCATCGACGCCGTGGCGTGGCGCGAGCGGATGGCCGGGGCCTTCCAGGACTTCGTCCGCTTCGAGCTGCCGGCGCAGAGCTCCGTCGGGCTCGGCGACCTCCCGCGGGTGGACGATCCCCTGGCGGTGACCGGCGCCGTCGTGCGGGCCGGCGCGGTCGACGTCATCGAGCGGCTGCCGGAGGGGCTCGCCACGCAGCTGGGCCCGAGCTGGCCGGGTGGCGTCGACCTGTCGGGCGGACAGTGGCAGAAGCTGGCGCTGGCTCGTGGGCTCGTGCGGGAGGACCCGCTGCTCGTCGTCCTCGACGAGCCGACGTCCGCCCTCGACGCCGAGACCGAGCACGCACTGTTCGAGCGCTTCGCCGAGCAGGCCCGGGCGGCGTCCGAGGCCGGTCGCGTGACCGTGCTCGTCTCCCACCGGTTCTCCACCGTCCGCATGGCCGACCTCATCGTCGTGCTGTCCGGCAGCAGGGTCGTCGAGGTCGGGACCCACGACGAGCTGGTCGCTCGCGGCGGCACCTACGCCGAGCTCTACGCCATCCAGGCAGCCGCCTACCGCTGAGGAACAGCTCGCACGAGCGGTGTCCTCGACCGGGTCCTCACTCGATCCACCGGTGCGAGCCACGTCAGCGACACGTCGAGACCACCCAGGCCGGCACGTTCGTCGCGGCGTGGAGCAGGGCGGGGACCAGGACGCTCCCGTAGTGCCCGCGACCCCACAGGAAGAGGAGCGCTCCGGCAGTCGGGACGACCACCTCGAGCGGGCGGAGCCCGCCATGGCCGAAGGCTCCGGCGACGTGCCAGGCCCCGAAGGCCGCGACGTTCAGGGCCACGGCGGAGGTCGTCGAGAGCGACGAGGCCAGCGAGGTGCCGAGCAGCACGCCCCGGAACGCCAGCTCCTCACCCAGCGCGGTGGCAAGGAGCATGCGGCTGAGCACGCCGGCCACCGGAGCGTCGACGTCGCAGCTCTCGTGGCGCAGCGCCGCGACCGCCAACCCGGCCACGGTGGCCCCGCCTGCCACGTGGAGCGGCCACCTCGGCTCCCGCCGCCCCGGCCAGACGAGGCCGAGGTCGGCCACCCGGCAGCCGGCGGCGCGACCGATCCCGAGCCCGATCAGCGACACCAGGCCCATCCCCACCGACGTCGTCAGCTCGCTGGCACCGAGACGGCGGCCGGTGAGGACGATCCCGTTGCCGCAGGCGACGAGCCCTGCGGCGATCGACAGCGGCACCCACCTCTGGAGGTCCGTGCACCCCGTGCGTGCACGGTCGACCTCGGCGGTGAACCGGCGCACCGACCACCCGCTCATCAGCTGCCTGCCCTGGATCAGTTCCGGTCAGCGGTCTGCCAGGCCATCCGACATCACCTCGTCGGCGGCTGCCGAGGCGAACCACTGCTCGCGGCCTGGGACGGCGGCATGAAGGCTGATCGGCGCCGGGACCACGCGCACGACGAGGTCGCGCACGCGCCGTACCAGGCCGGCGAGGCCGTCGGGCATGGAGATCATGAGCACGATCAGCAGGACACCGGTGGTGGGGCCCGTCCAGCCGATCCCGGCGGTCTGCAGGTTCAGGGCCAGGGCTGGCAGAAGGACCATCACCACCCCCCCGGCGCCGGCACCCCACAACGAGAGCATGCCGCCCACCACGGCGGCGGCCAGGAGGTCCAAGGAGCGGGTGAACCCGAACTCCTGGGGGGCGGCCACGCGGCTGCTGAACGTGAACACGGCCCCGGCCACCCCGGCGTAGGCCGCGCTGAGGGCGAAGGCGACGCTCTTGTAGGCGGCCGCGTTCATCCCGACCGACGCGGCCGAGATGGGATGGTCGCGCAGGCAGATCAGCGCCCGGCCGAAGGGACCGCGCACCAGGCGATGGGCCAGGGCGAACATTGCCACGGCGACGCCGAGGGCCACGAACCACTGCAGCTGGGCGGCGGTGAGGGCCGTCCCGGGCGGGGCATCGAAGGGGGCGGCCGGCACCACGATCCCCTGGGTCCCGCCGGTCAGCCCCTCGAAGCGGGCGACCAGCCGGGGGAACATGACGGCGATGGCGAGGGTGAACAACGCCAGGTAGAACCCTTGCAGCCGCAGGGCGGTGAAGCCCACGGCCAGACCGACGACGAAGCCCAGGCCGGCGGCCACGGGC
>CADCTF010000098.1 GCA_902805655.1 uncultured Acidimicrobiales bacterium | reverse complement strand
ACCAGGACAAGACCGAGCGCGACCGGAAGCAGGGGCGGCTGGGGCCGTTTCCGTGGACGCCCGCCAGGTCGAAGGCGACTGCGGGACAAGCATCGGGGGAGGCACCGCCGTGAGCGGTCGGAACCGTACGGATCGTTGGGCGGAATGCCGTCGGGCGTTGTCGGGGCTAGTTCACCAGGCGGTCGTGGCCTTCCCAATACGGCTGGCGGAGCTTGAACTTCTGCAGCTTCCCGGTGGCCGTGCGAGGGAGTGCGTCCACCACCTCCACCGAGGTCGGGCACTTGTAGTGCGCCATGCGCTGGCGGCAGAACTCGATGATGTCGCGCTCCTCGGCGGCCTCACCCTCGCGCTGCACGATCAAGGCCTTCACGGTCTCACCCCACTTCTCGTGCGGCACGCCGATCACCGCCACCTCGGCCACCGCCGGATGCTGGTAGAGGCAGTCCTCCACCTCGATGGACGAGACGTTCTCGCCGCCGGAGATGATGACGTCCTTCTTCCGGTCGGCGATGACGAGGTGTGCACCGTCGAGGTACCCGCCGTCGCCCGTGCGGAAGTACCCGTCCTGGATGGCCTTGGCCGTGTCCTCCGGCTGCTCCCAGTAGCCCTCGAGCGCGTTGTTCGACCGGGCCAGGATCTCGCCTTCGGGGTCGATGCGCAGCTGCACACCGACGGCGGGCACGCCGGCACGGGAGAGCAGGCGCGAGCGTTCGGCGGGGTCGAGGCCGTCCCACTCGGACGGCCGCCGGTTGACGGTGAGGAGCGGTGCCGTCTCGGTGAGGCCGTAGATCTGGATGAACTCCCAACCGAGCTCGGTCTCCACCCGCTCGATGGTCTTCGAGGGGGGAGGCGCGCCGGCCACGACGATGCGCACCAGTTCGCGGCCGGGCACCTCTTCGCCCTTGTCGCGACGGAGCGTGGCCGCGTCGAGGACGGCGGTGACCACGGCGGGCGCGCCGCACAGGAGCGTCACGCCCTCGGCCTCGATGCGACGCAGGATCTCCTCGCCGTCCACCTTCCGCAGCACCACCTGCTTGGCGCCCATCGCGGTGAGGGCGTACGGCATGCCCCACCCGTTGACGTGGAACATCGGCAGGGTGTGCAGGTAGACGTCGCGATCGCTCACCCCGACGTGCCACCCGAAGGTGACGGCGTTGAGCCACAGGGTGCGGTGAGTCAGCTGCACTCCCTTGGGCCGGGCCGTCGTGCCGGAGGTGTAGTTGATCGAGGCCGTCGCGTCCTCGTCCGCCTCCCAGGCCGTCGGCTCGCTCTCACGATCGGCGAACAGCTCTTCGTCGGCGGTGCCGTCGAGCACGATGCGATGCTCGGCCGAGACACCGGCCAGAGCCTCGTCGAGCTCCGGGTCGATGAGCACCACCCGGGCTCCGGAGTGCTTCACGATGTAGCCGATCTCGTCCGCGTTGAGGCGGAAGTTGGTGGGCACGGCCACCCGGCCGAACGCGCTCGTGCCGAACAGGGCGATGGCGAAGCGGGCCGCGTTGGGACTCACGATGGCCACGCGGTCCCCATGCTCCAGACCGAGGGCATCCAGACGCGCCGCCATCGACCTCGCCCGACGCCGCATGCCGGCGTAGGTGACAGAGCCGAGCGTCCCCGGCCGGCCCGGCTCGTCTACCAGTGCTACCCGCTCGCCGTAGACGATGGCAGCGCGCTCGAGGAAGTCCCCGATGGTCAACGGCACTCGCATGGCGATCCCCCTGTGGTGGCCTTCTGGGGCGACAAGGTAACGCGCCGCTCGGAAGCAAAGAGCCGAATCACCCATAGAGAATTCTCTCCGTGAGGTTTCACGTGTTTGGCAGGGATGACGATGGGTTAGCACCACCATGGCCGCCCTCCCTGGCCCTCCAACCTCCATGAAGGGACTCGCGGATGCGCGTGCTGGGCATCAATGCCGTGTTTCACGATCCCGCTGCCGCGCTCGTGGTGGACGGGCAAGTCGTGGCGGCTGCGGAGGAGGAGCGGTTCAGCCGCCGCAAGCATGGCAAGCGCCCCGTCCCCTTCTCCACGTGGGAGGTGCCCGAGCTGGCGGCACGCTGGTGCCTGCGCCAGGCGGGTCTCAAGCCGGAGGACCTCGATGCGGTCGCGTACTCCTACGACCCCACTCTGGCCCCGGCTCTCGGCGACGACATCACGGCGGACGGCTGGGAGGGCATGCGGACGCTCTACGCCTCCCGGGCCCCGCTGTTCCTGCAGACGGCCCTTCCCGGCTTGGAGCCCTCGTCGGTCCACTTCGTGCCGCACCATCTGGCCCATGCCGCCTCGGCTCACCTGGCGGCTCCATACCCGAGCTCGGCCGTGCTGGTGCTCGACGGTCGAGGCGAGCGTGCGTCCCACGTGGCCGGGCGCTCGATCGCCGGCGACCTCGACGTCCTCGCCTCGCAGCTGCTCCCCCACTCGCTCGGCCTCTTCTACGAGGAGGCCACCGAGCACCTCGGGTTCCTGCGGTCGTCGGACGAGTACAAGGTGATGGCGCTCGCCTCCTACGGAGAGCCCGTGCACCTCGAGGAGATGCGCCGGCTCGTGCGCACCACCGGCGACGGCGGCTTCGTCGTGGAGCCGATCGAGTGGGGCGCCTTCGCCAAGCGCGTGCCCTACCGCGCCGGCTCCGAGGAGTGGGACGCCCAGCACGCCAACCTGGCCGCAACGGTGCAGGTTCGTCTCGAGGAGGTGCTTCTCGAGCTGGCGGGCTGGCTGCACCAACAGACCGGCGAGCGCGTCCTCACCATGGCCGGCGGCGTGGCCCTGAACTGCGTGGCCAACAGCCGCCTGGCGGCCGAGAGCGCGTTCGAGCACATCTGGGTGCAGCCTGCGGCGGGCGATGCCGGCACTGCGCTGGGCGCCGCTCTCCACGTGTCGCATGCGTTGGGGGAGCTGGTGGGCCCCATGCGCACGGCAGCTCTCGGCAGCGGCTTCACCGACGACGAGATAGAGGCCTGGCTCATCACCGCCAACATCGCCTACGAGCGGCCGGCGGACATCGCCGAGGCGGCCGCCGAGGTGCTGGCGGCGGACGGCGTGGTGGCGTGGTTCCAGGGTCGCAGCGAGTTCGGACCGCGAGCCCTCGGCCATCGCAGCCTGCTGGCTCACCCGGGCCACGCCCGCAACCTCGAACGACTCAATGACGTGAAGGGACGGGAGCAGTTCCGGCCGGTGGCGCCGATGGTGCTGCTCGACCGGGCGCGCGAGATCTTCGAGGGTCCGATACCCAGCCCGTACATGCTCTTCACGCACACCGTCCGCCCGGAGTGGCTCGACCGGATCCCGGCCGTCGTCCACGTCGACAAGAGCGCGCGCGTCCAGACCGTCGACCCCGTCGAGGAGCCTCTCGTCGCCCGGATGCTCGAGGGCTTCGCTCGTCGAACCGGCGTGCCGGTGGTCGTGAACACCAGCCTCAACACGGCGGGTCGGCCCATGGTGGACGACCCGCGGGACGCCCTCGAGTGCTTCGGCTCGGCTCCGGTCGACGCGCTGGCGCTCGGACCGTTCCTGCTCCGCCGACCGGGCGCCAGGTGATGTGCGCCACGCTGGTGGCATGACCGGACCACTGGCGCCGCGCTTCGACGTCGTCGTTCCGACGATCGGCCGGCCGTCGCTCCTCACCATGCTCGACGCCCTGCTGGCCGGCCCCGGTCCGCTTCCCGACCAGGTGCTGCTGGTCGACGACCGCAAGCGGCGCACCCCGCCCCTTCTCGCCGGCCGCGATCTGCCGTCCTTCGTTCGCGTGCTGCCTGGCCGCGCCATCGGCCCGGCCGCGGCCAGGAACACTGGCTGGCGGGCCTCGAGCAGCCCCTGGGTGGCGTTCCTCGACGACGACGTGGTTCCGCCCGCCGGGTGGCGCGAGGCGCTCGCCCAAGACCTCTCCGGGCTGACCGATGACGTGGCGGCCTCGCAGGGCCGCATCGTCGTGCCGCTCCCGCCCGGGCGCCGGCCCACCGACTGGGAGCGCAACGTCGCCGGGCTGGAGACCGCGCAGTGGGCCACCGCCGACCTGGCGTACCGGCGGAGCGCCCTCGTGGCCGTGGGCGGCTTCGACGAACGGTTCCCTCGGGCCTACCGGGAGGACGCCGACCTCGGCATCCGTGTGACGGCTCGAGGCTGGCGGATCGTCACCGGCGAGCGCCACATCGACCACCCGGTGCGGCCGGCGGACCGATGGGTCAGCGTCCGCCTGCAGCGTGGGAACGCTGACGATCCGCTCATGCGCGCGCTTCACGGACGTGACTGGCGCGCCCTCGCGGGGGTGCCGCGTGGCCGCCGTCCACGACACCTGGCGATCACCGCCTCCGCCGTCCTCGGTCTCGGCGCTCTTCTGGCGCGGCGGCCCCGCCTGGCCGCCATCGGTGGTGGCATGTGGCTGGCCGGCACGGCCGAGCTGGCCGCGGCGCGGATCGCGCCTGGCCCCCGGACGCCCGACGAGGCAGTGACCATGGCCGCCAGCAGCGCGATGATCGCCCCCATGGCCACGTGGCACTGGCTTCGAGGGGTGGTCGGCGTTCGATCGCGCGTGCGTCTCCCCCGGCTGACCGCTCCCGAAGCGGTGCTCTTCGACCGTG
The DNA here is from genome assembly GCA_902805655.1 of uncultured Acidimicrobiales bacterium. Taxonomy (GTDB): domain Bacteria; phylum Actinomycetota; class Acidimicrobiia; order Acidimicrobiales; family CADCTF01; genus CADCTF01. Next base: position 52,649 of record CADCTF010000098.1, on the reverse strand, counting down.
ACGGCACCCTGGTGGTGGACGTTCCCTACAACGGCGACCCGGCCAAGGTGCAGGCGGTGCCCGGCGCCAAGGCCGTCCTCGACTCGTTGCGCGCCCGGCGCGTACCGATCGGCGTCGTGTCGAACCAGAGCGGGGTGGCGCGTGGCCTGCTGAGCGAGGCCGACGTCGATGCCGTCAACCGACGGATCGAGGAGGTCCTGGGTCCCTTCGACCACTGGGAGGTGTGCCCGCACGGCCCGGAGGACGGGTGCGAGTGCCGCAAGCCCAAGCCGGGGATGGTGCTCGGAGCCGCGGACGCGCTCGGGGTCGACCCCTCGGCCGTGCTCGTCATCGGTGACATCGGAGCCGACGTCGGGGCCGCTCACGCGGCCGGGGCGCGCGGCATCCTGGTGCCCACGCCGGTGACCCTGCCGTGTGAGGTCGAGCTCGCACCGGAGGTCGCCGACTCGCTGGAGGCAGCTGTGTCCATGGCGTTCGGGGGTCTCCGATGAGCACGGCCAGGCCGCACGTGCTGCTGGCGCGCCTCGACAACGACGGTGACGTGCTGCTCACTGGGCCGGCCGTGCGAGCCGTGGCCGCGAGCTCGGGCCGGGTCACGTACCTGTGCAGCCCGCGAGCGGCTGCCGCAGCCCGCCTGCTGCCCGGCGTCGACGAGGTCGAGACGTTCGACGCGCCATGGATCGCATCGCCGCCGCCGGCCGTCTCTCGCGAGGAGGTCGAAACCCTGATCGGGGCGGTCTCCGCCGGGGGCATCGACCAGGCGATCATCTTCTCCTCGTTCCACCAGAGCCCGCTTCCCCTGGCCCTGCTGCTTCGCTTGGCCGGCGTGGTGACCATCGCCGCCATCAGCGTCGACTATCCGGGCTCACTGCTCGACGTGCGTCACGCGGTGTCCGACGACATCCACGAGGTGGAGCGGAACCTCTCGCTCGTCGCCACCCTTGGCTACCTGCTCCCCGAGGGTGACACCGGGCACCTGGAGGTCGGACGGAACCCGGCCGCCATCCCTCCCGGCCTGGTGCCGGAAGGGCCTTATGTGGTCGTGCACCCCGGTGCTTCCGTGCCGGCCCGAGCGTGGTCTCCGGCGGCCAATCGTGAGCTCGTGGCCGCGCTGACGTCCGCCGGCTGGCGAGTGGTCGTCACGGGCGGCCCCTCGGAGGCGGACCTGTGCCGGTTCGTAGCCGGGGAGACGGGACTCGACCTGTGCGGTTCGACCGACCTCCGCGGGCTGGCCGAGATCATCGGTCGTGCCGCCGCGGTGGTGGTGGGCAACACCGGGCCTGCGCACCTGGCCGCGGCCGTGCAGACACCGGTCGTCTCCATCTTCGCCCCCACCGTGCCGGCCGTTCGTTGGGCGCCCTGGAAGGTGCCGCACGTGCTCCTGGGCCGCCAGGACATCGACTGCGCCGGCTGTCGAGCCCAGGTGTGCCCCATCGAGGGGCAGCCGTGCATCAGCTGCATCCCCGTGGCCGACGTGGTCGCAGCCGTGTCGGCTCTCACCGCGACCAGCTGGGCGATCGCCTGATGCGCGTCCTCCTCTGGCACGTGCACGGCTCGTACACGACGTCGCTCGTGCAAGGTCGCCACGAGTACCTGCTGCCCACCCTCCCCGATCGGGGGGAGTGGGGGCGGGGCCGGGCGCAGACGTGGGAGTGGCCTGCAGCAGCGCGCGAGGTCACGCCGCAGGAGGCGCACGACTCGGACGTCGACGTGGTGATCCTCCAGCGACCCGAGGAGCTCGACCACTTGGCCGAGGCGTGGCTGGGGGGTCGGCGGCCCGGCCGCGACGTTCCCGCCGTGTACCTCGAGCACAACGCTCCGCAAGGCCGCATCAACGACATGCGCCACCCGGCTGCGGACCGGGCCGGCATCACGCTCGTGCACGTCACCCACTTCAACGCCTTGTTCTGGGATGCCGGCACCACGGCCAGCCGTGTCGTGGAGCACGGCATCGTCGACCCGGGTCACCGGTACACGGGAGACCTCGACCACGCCGTCGTGGTGGTGAACGAGCCCGTTCGCCGAGCCCGCGTCACCGGCACGGACCTCATCGCGTCGCTGACCGCAGCGAGCGGCGTGCCCGTCGACATCTTCGGCATGAAGTCGGAGCCGTTGGGCGGCACGGACGTGCCGCAGTCGCACCTGCACGAGGAGATGGCAAGACGACGCGTCTACCTGCACCCGGTGCGCTGGACGTCGCTCGGGCTCTCCCTGCTCGAAGCCATGCACCTCGGCTTGCCCGTAGTAGGCCTGGCCACCACGGAGGTCGCGGACGCGGTGCCGCCGGAAGCCGGCGTGGTCTCCAACGATCCGGCCAAGCTCGCCGACGCCCTTCGCCGGTTGGTGCACGACCCCGAGGAAGCAGCGGTGCGGGGCAAGGCGGCGCGGGCCGCAGCCCTCGGCCGGTTCGGGCTCGAACGCTTCCTTCGGGATTGGGACGACGTCCTACAGGAGGTGACCGCGTGAGAGTTGCCCTGGTGTCGGAGCACGCCAGCCCGCTCGCCGTCCTCGGCGGCGTCGATGCCGGTGGCCAGAACGTCCACGTGGCTGCGCTCGCATGCGGGCTGGCCGAGCTCGGTCTGGAGGTCACCGTCTACACCCGTCGGGAAGACCCCGATGTAGCCGCCCGGGTGCCGCTCGCCCCGGGGGTCATGGTCGAGCACGTGAAGGCCGGGCCGCCGTGCGTGCTGCCGAAGGACGATCTCTTCGGGTACATGGACGACTTCGCACAGCGCCTGCGCCGGGCCTGGACGCTGCGTCGCCCCGACGTCGTGCACGCCCACTTCTGGATGTCCGGCTACGCCGCCCTCGCCGCCGCTCGGCCGTTGGAGATCCCCACGGTGCAGACCTTTCACGCCCTCGGCGTCGTGAAGCGTCGCCACCAGGGCGGCAAGGACACCAGCCCGCCGGAGCGAGCCGAGGTCGAGCAGGGCCTCGTGGAGAACGTCGACCACATCGTCGCCACCTGCAGCGACGAGGTGTTCGAGCTGGTCCGCCTGGGCGCCTCGATGCACCAGATCTCCGTGGTGCCCTGTGGGGTCGACCTCGACCACTTCAGTCCGGTCGGGCCGACCGATCCCCGTCACGACGGCCGGCGACGGGTGGTGGTGGTGAGCCGCCTGGTGCAGCGCAAGGGCATCGGCCACGTGGTGGAGGCGGTGGCCACCTTGCCCGACACCGAGCTGGTGGTGGCGGGTGGCCCGCCTCAGCGCCACCTCGGCGAGGACTCCGAGGCCCGGCGTATCGCCGCCATGGCCAAGGAGCTCGGCATGGAGGATCGCCTCGTGCTTCGAGGTCGCGTCGAGCGGGCGGACCTCCCGGCCCTGCTCCGCTCGGCGGACGTCGTCGCCTGCGTGCCGTGGTACGAGCCGTTCGGCATCGTCCCACTGGAGGCGATGGCCTGCGGCGTTCCCGTCGTCGCCTCTGCCGTCGGCGGCTTGGTCGACACGGTGGTCGACGGCGTCACCGGCATCCACGTGCCCCCCCGTCGCCCCGATCGGGTGGCGGCCGCTCTGGCCAAGCTGCTCGACGACCCGGCTCTCGCCAGGTCGTACGGCGAGGCGGGTGCCCGGCGGGCTCGCCGGCGCTACGGCTGGGACAAGGTCTCGGCGAGCACGCTGTCGTGCTACCACCAGCTGCTGGCGGACTCGCGGGCCGATTCGACGGTGGGACGGCGATGACCGAGCCCCTGCTCACCGGGCTGCGCCACCTCGAGGCGATCCACAAGCCGCTGCTCGACCTCGAGGCCGGCATCGATCAGATCGAGACCTGGGGCCGCCACCTGGCATCGGTGCTCGATGGAGGCGGACGCCTCCTGGCCGCTGGCAACGGCGGGAGCGCGGCCCAGGCCCAGCACCTCACCAGCGAGCTGGTGGGTCGCTATCGCGACGAGCGTCGCCCGTTCAGCGCCATCGCGTTGCACTCCGAAGGGTCGAGCGTCACGGCCATCGGAAACGACTACGGGCCCGCAGAGGTGTTCGCCCGGCAGGTACGGGCCCACGGACGACAAGGTGACGTCCTCGTGGCGCTCTCCACGTCGGGTCGCAGCCCGAACGTCCTGGCCGCCGCGGATGCGGCTCGCGAGGTCGGAATCACGACGTACGCACTCACGGGTCGAGGCCCGAACCCCTTGTCCGAGCGCAGTGACGACGCCTTCTGCGTCGATGCGGACGCCACCGCCACCGTGCAGGAGGTGCACCTGATGATCATCCACCTGCTCTGCGGGTTCGTCGACGTGGCCGTCGGAGCATCGGAGCCGGCGTGAGAGGCGGCCGGCTCGTCATCCTCGGCGACTCGCTGCTCGACCGCGACCTGGTCGGCCGGGTGGACCGGGTCTCACCGGACGCCCCCGTACCGGTCGTGGAGGACATCGTCGAGGCGACGCGGGCCGGTGGCGCGGCCCTGGCGGCCGACCTCGCCGCCGGGGACGGCCGACCGGTCACCTTGATCACTGCCCTCGGCGACGACCCGGCGGGCCGGGAGCTGGCCCGGCTCATCGCCGCCGCCGGCGTCGAGTGCATCGACGTGGGCATGGCCGGCACCACCCCCGAGAAGGTGCGCGTGCGGTCGGGCGGCCAGTCACTGGTGCGCCTCGACTACGGCGGCTCGGTAGCCGGCGTGCCCGGCGACCTCACCCCCGAGGCGCTCGCCGCTCTCCAGGGCGCGGACGGCGTGCTCGTGTGTGACTACGGACGCGGCATGTCCGCCAACGCCACCGTGCGGGCTGTCCTCGCCGCTCTGCCTCGTCGCAAGCCGATCGCATGGGACCCGCATCCGAAAGGCACCGCTCCCGTGGCCGGGGTCCGGTTGGTCACGCCCAACCGGGCCGAGGCTGGCCTGGCCGCGGGCGCCAGCTTGGCGGAGGTGACCCGCAGCGCCCACGAGCTCCGCCGGCGATGGGAGGCCGCAGCCGTGGCGGTCACCCTCGGGGACCGGGGCGCCCTGCTCGTCGACGGTGACGGTGCACCGTTGGTGGTGCCGGTGGTGGCAGCTGCGTCGGGAGACCCGTGCGGCGCCGGTGACCGCTTCGCCTCGGCCGCAGCCGGCCTCCTCGCCGATGGAGCGCTGGTGTCGGAGGCGGTCCGCGGTGCCGTCGCCGCCGCGTCTGCGTTCGTCGCAGCCGGCGGAGCCGCATCGCTGCACCGGCCGGCGGCGGCGGACACCCGCCGGTCGTCGACCGATGCGGCGTCGTTGGCCCGTCGGACTCGCGAGGGCGGGGGCACCGTGGTGACGACGGGCGGATGCTTCGACCTCGTCCACGCCGGCCACATCGGCGTTCTCCAGGCGGCGCGCTCGCTGGGTGACTGCCTGATCGTCTGCCTCAACTCCGATGCATCGGTGCGTCGGCTGAAGGGCCCATCTCGCCCGCTGCAGGGCCAGGAAGATCGCGCCGCGGTGCTCCTGGCTCTCGGCTGCGTCGACGCCGTCGCCATCTTCGACGAAGACACGCCCGAGCGCTTGCTCGACGACCTGCGACCGCACGTGTTCGCCAAGGGCGCCGACTACTCGATCGAGAACCTGCCCGAAGCGGCCCTGCTCGAGGGGTGGGGCGGCCAAGCCGTCGTCCTGCCCTACCTCGAGGGCCGCTCGACCACCCGACTCCTCCAGGAGGCCCGCCGTGACCACCCCTGACCGCCCGCTCGGCACTGTGCTCGTGACGGGAGGATCCTCGGGCCTCGGCGCCGCCGTCGTGCAGGCCGTGACCAGCGCAGGCGGCCAGCCCGTGGTGGTCGACCTCCGGCCGCCCGCCGCCGACGTCGACCACGAGCTGGCCGATCTCAGCGACGCTCGTAGCGCAGAGGCGGCCGTCACCCGGCTCGCGGAGCGCAACGGCGGGCTGGATGCCGTGGTGACTGCGGCCGGCACGGATGCGTGCGGCCTGCTCGCCGACGTTCCCGGGGATACGTGGGACCGGGTGGTCATGGTCAACCTCATCGGCACGGCCGCCGTCGTGCGGGCCGCCCTGCCGTTCCTGCTCGACGCCCAGGGGCGGGTGGTCACAGTGGCATCGACGCTGGGGTTGCGGGCGTTGTCGGACGCCACCGCCTACTGCGCCAGCAAGTTCGGCGTCGTCGGCTTCACCCGAGCTCTCACGATCGAGCTGGCCGGACGCGTCGGGGTGACGCTGTTGGTGCCCGGCGGCATGTCGACCGCGTTCTTCGACGACCGCGACCCGCAGTACAAGCCGGGCCCCGACGCCAAGCTCAACCGCCCGGAGGACGTCGCTTCCACCGTGGTCTTCGCCCTGCGCCAGCCGCCCGGATGCGAGGTTCGCGAGCTGATCGTCACACCCTCGACGGAGCCCTCCTGGCCGTGAGCGGCGCGTCGCCGCCCACGCTGCTGGTACTGCGCGCGTTGGGGCTCGGCGACCTGCTGGCGGCGGTGCCGGCGCTCCGGGCGCTCGACGCCGCGTTCTCCGAACATCGCCGCGTCCTGGCCACCACGGCGCCGATGGGGCCTCTGGCGAGGTGCGTGGCCGGGTTCGACGACATCATCGCCGTCGAGCCCCTCGGTCCCCTTCCTGGCGGGCTGCGACCCGACGTGGCCGTGAACCTGCACGGGCGCGGACCGCAGAGCCATCAGGTGCTGCTCGCCCTCCGACCTCGGCGGCTGGTGGCCTTCGCCTGCGGCGACGTCCGCGGGCCGGAGTGGCGGGCCGGCGAGCACGAGGCCGACCGCTGGTGCCGCATGCTGACCGAGCACGGCATACCCGCCGACCCGGCGCAGATCGACATCGTGGCCCCGCCCGAGCCCGCCGGGTTGCCCGACGTCCGAGGAGCCACCCTGGTGCACCCGGGAGCGGCTTTCGGGGCGCGCCGGTGGCCGCCAGAGCGGTGGGCCGTGGTGGCTCGACACGAGGCGTCCAGGGGCCGACAGGTGTTCGTCACCGGCGGCCCGACGGAGACCGACCTGGCGGGCGAGGTGGTAACGCGGGCGGGGTTACCCGAGGCCAGCAACCTGGCCGGACGCACCGACGTGCTGGGGCTCGCGGCCCTGGTGGCCCAGGCCGGCCGGCTCCTGTCGGCCGACACCGGCGTGGCCCACCTCGCCACCGCGCTCCGGTGCCCCTCGGTCGTGCTCTTCGGACCGGTCTCCCCGGCCGAGTGGGGCCCGCCTGCCAGTCGACCGTGGCACATCGCGCTGTGGCGGGGCCGGCGCGGCGACCCGTTGGGCGAGCACTGCGATCCTGGGCTCCTGCTCATCGAGCCCGCCGATGTCGTCGCCGCCCTCGACCAGCTCGACGCCCAACCCGGCCCGCGCCGACCGTCTCCGGGCTAGCGGCGCGCGAAGAGGCGGGGCATGCGGCGGACGAGGTCGCCCGCGGCCAGCGGCAACGCTTCTCGCAGCTGCGCTCGAAGGGAAGGACGCAGCAGCGGTCGCGTGGGATCGGTCTGCGGGGCCGCCGCGACCTCGGCCCGGTGCACGGGGATGACACGGGCCACATCGGTCGCCGGCAACGGGGGCGTGCGGACGATCGTCAGCGACGGCGGCTCGTCGACCTCGTCACCCTCCGGCAACGCGTCGTCACACGCGTCGACAGCCCTGAGCATGGCGCGGCGAACCTCTTCGAGCTCGGCGCGCACCGGCCCGAGCGTGGCCAGGATCTCCGCCCGCTCCCGCTCACCACGGCCTCGACCCTCCTCCACCAGACGGGTGGCGGCCACCCGCCCCGCCTCCAGCTCGCGCACGTAGGCCGAAGCCGCCTCAGCGCGAAGAAGCGTGGCCTCGGCCCGGGCCTGCCCGATGACCTCGTCCGCCTGCGCCTGGGCCGAGGCGAGCGTCTGGGAGGCGTGCTGCTCGGCGTCGCGCAGCAGCGCGGCCGCCTCGGCCTCGGCCCGGCGCAGGATCGCCTCCCGCTCCTGGTCGGCCTCGACCAGCCACTGGCAGATCTCGGCGTCGACCTCCGCCCGGCGGGTCGCCGCCTCGTCGGAGTGGGCATCTGGGAACGCAGCACCGGTGGTCATGGCCCGCCCATGTTGGCGCGGCCAGGAGCAAAAGCGACGCATCCCTCTCTACAGCTGTGCGGCGACCGCCTTCGCCTCGAAGTGGCTACGCAGCGACCGACCCAGCTGTTCGCTGTCGATCGGCTTCACCACCACCTCGTGCGCGCCCAGCTTCTCGAGCTCGGCCGGGCGGCTGGGGTCGTCGTCCGCGGTCAACACGACGATGTAGGCGTCGGGGGCCAGCGAACGTTCGATGACCAGCTGCAGCATCTCGACACCACCGAGTCCCGGCATCATCAGGTCGAGGATGAGCGCGTCCGGTGCCTGGGCCTCCATCTGGGCCAGGGCGTCGGTGCCGTCCACGGCCGTCCGCACGTGGAAGCCGTCGTCCTCGAGGAGCAGCGCCACCAGGTCACGGAAGACACGGCTGTCGTCGACCACGAGCACGTCGGGCAACAACGCTTCATGCATGGCTTCTCCATCGGCACACCACTGGCGTTCGTTGAGCACCGATGTGCGGAGAGCTACGACTGCTCCTCGAGAGCCCGGGCCACCAGCGCCGCGCCGGCCGGCGGCAGCTCGAGGGACAGGGCCACACGACGCCCGTCCTCACTCATCTTGGGCAGGGTCTTCTGCAGCACCGAGACCATGTGCTCCTCGTCGAGCTTGGCCGCCAGGTCGAGCAGCTGCGTCTCCAGGAACACGAGGCAGATGACGTCCTCGAGCGTCTGTGTGTCCGGGTCGTGCCCGAGACCCTCTTTGCGGACGAGCTGCTGCACCCGGGTGACGGTGGCATCGTCCCAGCCGAGTGGACCGAGGATCTCGGCGGCCGTCTCGGCGTGCACCGCCTTCAGCTGCTGACGCCAGCGCAGGTAGCCACGCCGCCCCTCCGGGAGCGCGCTTCTCGGAATGGCCCACCTCCGCAGGTGGTGACCTCGGACGGCCAGCTGCAGGGCGGCTGGGGCGTCGGGCCGGAGCACCGCCAGCCAGGCACTCGCCAGCTCGCCCTCACCCAGCGCCTTCGGCTTGGTGACCCCTCGCACCAGCAGGGGTCGGTCGTCGGTCGCGTTCACCACATCGATGGCGGCCAGCGCCGACTGCAGTCGCTCGTCGTCCACGCCGCCGAAGGCTAGGACAGCCGAGGTACCGACGCGAAGAGGCCGCCTCGCAGAACGAGGCGGCCTCTTCGGTGCTGCGCAGATCGAAGAACGACTTAGTTGAGCCGCTCGATCATCATGGCCATGGCCATGCCGCCAGCGGCGCACATGGTCTCGATGCCGATGGTCTTGTCCAGCGTCTGCAGGTCGTTGATCAGCGCCGTCATGATGCGGGCGCCGGTCATGCCGAAGGGGTGGCCGAGGGCGATTGCCCCACCGTGCGGGTTGAGCTGGGTGTCGATGTCGATCCCCGACTCCCAGCACACCGGCAGCACCTGGGCCGCGAAGGCCTCGTTGAGCTCGACCACGTCGACGTCCTTGATGGTCATGCCCTGCTTCCGCAGCAGGTTGCCGACGGCGTCGATCGGGGCCACGCCCATGATCTCGGGGTCGTTGCCGCTGATCTCGGAGGCGACGACCCTGGCCAGCGGCTTGATGCCGAGCTGATCGGCCTTGGAGCGGCTCATGACGAGCACGGCGGCTGCGCCGTCGTTCAGCGGGCAGGCGTTCCCGGCCGTGACCGTGCCGCCGTCCTCGGGCTTCTTGAACACGGGGACGAGCTGGGCCAGCTTCTCCTTGGTGGTACCGGGACGAGGCCCGTCATCCTTGGAGACGACGGTGCCGTCCTCCTTGGTGACAGGAGTGATCTCGTTGTCGAAGACGCCGGCCTCCTGGGCCGCCACCGCACGCTGCTGGCTCAGAGCCGCGAAGGCGTCCTGATCCTCGCGGGACACCTTGTACTTGACGGCCACGTTCTCGGCCGTCATGCCCATGGGGATGTAGACGTTCGGGAAGGCGCCCTTGCCGAGCAGCTTCGGGTTGAGGCCGCCCGGGCCGATGCCGCGAGCCCGGGCGGGCGGAGCAGCAGCCTCGCCCTCGGGTGCCGGCGGACGCGAGCTCTTCTCGACGCCGCAGGCGACGTAGATGTCACCCTCGCCCGCCTGGATCGCATGGGCCGCCGAGCGCACCGACTGCAGGCTCGAAGAGCAGAACCGGTTGATGGTGAGCCCCGGGACGCCGAGGGGGAAGCCGGCCAGGATGCCGGCCGTACGGGCGATGCTGAAGCCCGTCTCACCGGTCTGGGCGACGTTGCCGGCGATGATGTCGGTGATCTCGTTCTTGTCGACCTGGGGAACCTTCTCCATCAGGGCGATCATGATGTTGGCGAGCATCTCGTCCGCACGCACGTCGACGAGCGAGCCCTTGTTGGCTCGGCCGATCGGGGTGCGGGCCGTCGCGACGATGACCGCTTCGTTGGTGTCGAGCATGTGCGTGTTGGTGCCTTTCAGATGGCGATCAGATGCGGTTGGAGGAAGTGCCGGAGCTCCACAACCCCATGTCGCTCCCCCTCAGAAGACGTGACGCAGGGTCAAGTCTTCCCACGCCCTGCGCCGCCGCGCAAGCGGGTCGAACCGGACCGGCCGCTCAACCGGCGGCGGCCCACCCTCGCATCTGGGCCAGGCTCTGGGCCAGCAGTCGTGAGACGTGCATCTGGCTCAGGCCCACGCGGCCGGCGATCTCCGACTGCGTCAGCTCATCGACGAAGCGCAGCTTCACGATCTCCCGCTCGCGAGACGGCAGCCGGTCGAGGAGGTAGTCGAGCAGGCCCCGATCCTCCACCCGAGCCATCTCGCTCTGGTGGGCACCGAGCTGCATGCCGCCGCCGTCCTCACCCGTCGGTGCGTCGATCGACGCCGGACGGTGCGCTCGGCGGACCTCGAGCGCTTCGGTGACCTCTTCCACCTGGTCACCGGTGCGATCCGCGATCTCGACGAGCGTTGGCGAACGACCGAGCTCGTGGGTCAGCTCCTCGACCGCGGCCGAGGTGCGCAGGTAGCGCTCCTGGAGCCGCCGGGGAACCCGCACGCTCCAGTCACGGTCACGGTGGTACCGCTTGAGCTCGCCCTCGAGCGTGGCCCAGGCGAAGGTGGTGAAGCTGATGCCCCGCTGCGGCTCGAAGCGGTCGAGCGCCTTCACCAGCCCGAGCAGCGCCACCTGCACGAGGTCGTCGCGGTCTTCGGGACGCTTCGTGGAGCGCGAGGCGAGGCGACGCGCGAGACCTTGGTACCGTTCGACCAGGGCCGAGCGGACCGCTGGGTCGCGCTCTTTGTAGAACCGGAGATGGAGCTCCTGGAGCTCTTCTGCCGACAGCGTCTGCTTGAGGGCTGGCATGGCCACCTTCTCTGCGACTAGGCGCCCTGCGGCGCGATGTTCGCGGCTGGTGGTCTCAACCGGTGTCCAGATCCTACCGTCGAGCCCTCATTTAGTACACCTTCGTACGGATAAATCTCGGGGCTTCGAGGGAAGCACGACGGAGGGCGCGCAGGTGATGACGCGGGGCGCGTTAATCAGCTCTGCGGAGCGGTGGCGCCGTGCTTCCGGCCGGTGATGATCCTCCGTCGCTCACGCTCGGAGGTGCCGCCCCAGACGCCGTGCGGGATGCGGTTGCGCAAGGCGTACTCCAGGCACGGCACCCGCACCGGGCAGTCCGCACAGAAGGCCCGTGCCTGCTCGACCCCGACCCCGTCGCTGGGGAAGAACAGCTCGGGGTTCACATCCCGGCACTTCCCCAGGTCCATCCAGTCGTTCTCCGGCTCGGTCACAACCTCTTTGACGCTCGGGAGCTCGAAAAGGTTCCCTCGTCGTCTCCGGAACCGTGCCTTGGGTGCCGCTTCAGGAGCGCAGGCCGACGATGGGCCAGGTCCGGATCTCGTCCCACGACTCCTCATGGTTGCGGTTGCCCATCATGTCGGCGAGCAACCCGAGCGGCGGCTCCCCCGGAGCGAGGTCTCGCACCGTTGCGTCGAACCCCACGATTCGGAGCGCCGTCGTGACGCTCGTGGAGCGTCACGTGCACGGGTCGGCCGGCGGCGACATCGGCCAAGCCGTCTCGACGGAAGCAGTAGAGCGAGTCCGTGTCGATGGCGTACCGCACGGACGTCGACCGGTGATCTTCCGGCTCAGGGGCGAGGCCGTGCCGTCTCGGGAAAGAGCAGATCCACGAAGCGCGCCACCGTCGGCTGGGGCTCGTGGTTGGCCAGGCCGGGGCGCTCGTTGGCCTCGATGAGCGTGTAGTCCGGGCCGGCGACGGAGGGCACGATCATGTCGAGGCCCAGCACCGGCGCACCGACGGCCGCGGCGGCGGCCAGAGCCACCGCTCTCAGGTCGGGGTGCAGCTCGTCGGTCACATCGTGGATCGTGCCGCCGGTGTGGAGGTTGGCCGTGCGGCGCACGGCGAGCTGCGTCCCTTCGGGCAGGACCTCGTCCAGCCGGTAGCCGGCGGAGCGGACCACGGCCTCGGTGATGTCGTCCACGGGCACGTGGGAGGAACCGTCAGTAGCCAGCAGCCGAGCTGCGCTCAGCTCCTCGGTCAGCGTCGCGATGGTCGACGCGCCGTCACCGACCACCACGGGAGCGCGGCGGACGGAGGCAGCCACGACCTCGGCCCCGATCACCACGACTCTCAGGTCTTCGCCCTCACAGCGCCGCTCGAGCAGGACCTCGGGACACGTGGCGCTCGCCGTGGCCAGCGCCACCGCCAGCTCTTGGGGGCTCACGACACCGACGGTGATGCCCCGACCCTGTTCGCCGCGCACCGGCTTCACCACGATGTCGTGCCACGTGGCCAGGAACGCCTCGTCTCGCTGGTCGAACGTGGCGATGGTCCCTTCGGCGACCCGCAGGCCCGCCCGGGCGAAGACCTCCCGCGTGTAGCCCTTGTGGTCGCAGCGCCGGAAGGCAACGGCGCTCGTCAGCTCGGAGAGCGACTCGAGGGTGCTCATCCGGCGATCCCCTAGGGAGAGCACCATCTCGCCCGCCGTCGGGTCCAGCAGCTCGACGGCGATGCCGCGACACAGGGCCTCGTCCACGATGATGCGCGAGTACCGGTTGAGCCGCTCGTAGCCGGGCGGCGGGTCGAGCGAAGCGCGCGGCTGCTTCAAACCGCAGCTCGCACTGCGCCGAACGACACGGCCTCCGCCAGCACGACATCGTGAGGCGCTTCGGCCGTGCGCCCACGGGCCGCCTCGTTCCGCAGCCAGCCGAAGAGAGCGTCATGCCCCGGCTCGGCGGAGAGCAGCTCGGGGTGCCACTGCACACCCAGGACGCGGAGGTGGCCAAGACCTTCGATGGCCTCGATCGTACCGTCGCCCGCCCAGCCGACGGCTCGAAGGCCACGCCCGACGAGATCCACCGCCTGGTGGTGAAGCGAGTTGACCCCTACGAGCTCGCGCTCCACGACGCCGGCCAGGCAGCTGTCGAGCGAGACCCGCACGGGATGCACGGGCTCCGCCCACCGGTCCTTCTCGCGGTGCGAGAGGTCGCTCACATCCGGAAGGTGCTGCACCAGCGTGCCGCCGAAGGCGACGTTGATCACCTGTGCGCCTCGACAGACGCCGAGCATGGGGAGCCCTGCTGCTGCCGCCGCATCGGCCAGCGCGATCTCGTAGGCATCCCGAGCGGCATCCAGGCCGTCGACGTGGGGAGACGCCACGGCGCCGTATCGGGCAGGGTCGACGTCGCCGCCGCCCGTGAAGAGGACGCCGTCGACGCACGAGATCGCATCCTGCGCATCCTCCGCTTCGAGCACCGGGAGGATGAACGGAAGCGCTCCCGCGCGCACGATCGCAGTGACGTAGGTGCGGTCCAGCGCCTCGAGGAAGCGGTCCTCGTGCACGCTGGGCGACGTCGTGATCCCGATGCGAGGCTTCATACCTTCAGAACGGTAGAAACGGTTCGTTTCCTGAGTGTTTCCAGCCGGGGAACCCCAGGTGATCGGTTCAGCCGATGTCGTTGGTCTGCAGCCACAGCTCGAGCAGACCCAGCTCCCAGAGCTTGTTGTAGCGCAGCGTCGTCAGCTCGTCGGGGTGGTCGAGCAGGTGGCGCACATGCGCCGTCCGGAACAGGCCGCGATCGGCCGCCGCCGGACTGAGCAGGGCTTCCCTCAGGAGCTCGACCGACGCGCCGGACAGGTGCACCAGGGGAGGCACCGGGAAGTAGCCCTTCGGGCGGTCGATCAGGTCGGCCGGCAGCACGTCACGCGCCAGGTCCTTGAGGATGCCCTTCCCCCCCTGGGCCAGCAGCAGCTCCGCCGGGCACGCTGCCGCCAGCTCGACGAGCTCGTGGTCGAGGAAGGGCACTCGCGCCTCCAGGCCCCAGGCCATCGTGGTGTTGTCGACGCGCTTGACCGGGTCCTCCACCAGCATCACGTGCGTGTCCAGCCGGAGCGCGCGCCGCACCGCGCTGGTGACTCCGGGCCGGCCGAAGTGCTCGGCCACGAACGAGCGGCTCACGTCCTCGTCGGCGAAGTGCTCCGGGTTCACCACGTCGCGCACGTCGTCGTGCGTGCGGTCGAAGAACACCGAGGCGTAGCGATCGACATCGTCGGATTCAGCGCTCGCGAGCGACTGGTACCAGTGGTAGCCGGCGAAGACCTCGTCCGCCCCTTGTCCTGACTGCACCACCTTCACGTGGCGAGCGACTTCTTGCGACAGCAGGTAGAACGCCACCACGTCATGGCTGACCATCGGCTCGCTCATGGCCGCGACCGTGGCCGGCACCGCCGAGAGGACGTCAGGAGTCGGCACCCGGATCTGGTGGTGGTCGGTGCCGTAGCGGCTGGCGACCGCATCGGACCACCGGAACTCGTCGCCCTGCTCTCCCCCGGCGGACTCGAAGCCGATGCTGAAGGTGGACAGGTGCTCCTGGCCCTGCTCGCTCAGCAAGGCGACGATGAGGCTGGAGTCGAGACCACCGGAGAGCAGGACTCCGACGGGAACGTCCGACACGAGACGGCGGCGGACGGCCAGGCGGAGGGCGGCGCCCACGGCCTCACGCCACTCCCCCGCGCTCTTCGGTCCGGCGTCCGCGACGCCCGCGGCTTCTTCATCGGCTCGCCAGTACTCGACCTGGCGTCGACGCCCGTCGGCCTCGATGGTGAGGACGGTCGCGGGCGGCAGCTTCGTGACTCCCCGCACGATCGTGCGCGGCGCCGGCACCACCGAGTGGAACGTCAGGTAGTGGTGCAGGGCCACCGGGTCGATGGTGGAGTCGACGTCGCCGGCGGCCACCAGCGCCGGGAGGGTGGAGGCGAAGCGCACCGCCCCGGCCATCTCGGCGAGGTACAGCGGCTTGATGCCGAGACGGTCGCGAGCCAGCACCACCCGGTTCGTGTCACGTTCCACGATGCACAGCGCGAACATCCCGACGAGGTGGTCGACGAAGCGCTCACCCCAGTGGTGGTATGCCTTCAGCAGCACCTCGGTGTCACTCGTCGAGAAGAAGCGGTAGCCCTTCGCCTCCAGCTCGGTCCGGAGCTCGGGGTAGTTGTAGATGCAGCCGTTGAACACCACGGTCAGCCCCAGCTCGCTGTCGACCATCGGCTGTGCCCCTCGGGCCGAGAGGTCGATGACCGCCAGTCGGCGGTGGCCGAGCGCCACCGGCCCCGACGCCCACAGGCCGTCGCCGTCGGGCCCCCGCGCCGCCAGGCATCTGCTCATGGCGGCCACCGCTTCCACTGAGGCCGGACGACCGTCGAACCGGATCTCACCGCTGATGCCGCACACGTGCTCTCCCTCCGCTGTCCCCGGCGCACCTTGCCGTGTGCCCTGCTGCCCGACCGTTTCCGGCCGATGAACTGCCGGTGACGAACGTGTCGTTCCGTTGACCGGGAGGTGGCCGCGGCGGGATGCTATCGACCTGTTCCCGAGTCGAGCCCACGCTCGCGGCGGAGCGGAGAGAGGCGGATGAAGCCACGGAACTTCTCACGCTGGGTGTCGAGGAGGAGTACCTCGTCGTCGACAGCATCACGGGAGCACTGGTGCCACGGGCGGATCTGTTGGTCCCGGCGGCCGTCGAGCTGGTCGGCGAGGCCGTGACGTCGGAGCTCAACCTCTGCCAGATCGAGGTGGGCACCAAGGTCTGCACCAACCTGTCCGAGGTGCGGAGCGATCTGACCCGCTTCCGAACGGGGCTCTCGTCGGCTGCTCACGAGATGGGCCTCGCGGTGGCGGCGGTGGGCTCGCACCCCTTCGACTCCTGGCGGGACCAGCAGGTGGACGACCGCTTCGAGCGCTACCGACGCATGGAGGAGGTGTACCAGATCGTCGCCAAGGAGCAGGTGATCTGTGGCTGCCACGTGCACGTCGGCATCGCCGATCGCGACCTGGCCATCGAGGTGATGAACCGGGTGCGCCCCTGGCTCGCCCCGCTCGTGGCCCTGGCCGCCAACTCGCCGTTCTGGGAAGGCACCGACACCGGCTACGACAGCTACCGGCTCCAGGTCTGGCAGCGGTGGCCCACGTCGGGCATGCCGCCTCGCCTCGACTCGGCGGCGGAGTACGACAGCCTGGTGGAGGGCCTCCAGACGATCGACGCCATCGAGGACGCCACCTTCCTCTACTGGTACGTCCGGCCGTCGTCGCGGTACCCGACCCTGGAGTTCCGGCCGTGCGACGTCTGCCTCTCGGTGGACGACGCCGTGGTCCTCGCCGGCCTCGTTCGGGCCCTGGCCTGGACGTGCGCGGTCGACGCCGTCGAAGGCGTCGAGCCGGTGCTGCCCCGGCGGGAGCTGCTCGACGCGGCCATGTGGCGGGCGGCGCGGTACGGACTCGACGGGTCGCTGGTCGCGGCCACCGCCACAGGCACCCGTCCCGCGGTGACCGTGGTGGGGCAGCTGCTCGAGCTCGTGCGGCCCGGCCTCGAGGAGCACGGGGACCTCGACGAGGTGACGTGTGGCGTGGAAGCGATCCTGCGTCGCGGGAACGGCGCCCAGCGGCAGCGCGACGCCTTCAAGGCGTTGGACACGGGTTCCGACCACGTGTCCCACATCACGGCGACGACCACCTCCGTCTGCTGAGGTCTGACCTTCGACACCCGGACCGGCCACTACCGTCACGGTCCGGAGCGGGTCGTAGAGGAGGCAACGAGTGGCCGAAGGCACGCTGCGGGAACGCTCGCAACGGACGTTGGAAGCAGCCGAACGCGCACACCGGTCGGACCCCACGCTGGCCAACACCGTCTGGTACGGGCGGGTGCTGGGGTTCAGGAACCGCTTCGACGAGGCCATCGACGTCTTCACCGCAGGGCTCGAGCAGCACCCGGACTCCTTCGAGCTGCTCCGCCAGCGCGGGCACCGCTACATCTCCACCCGCCGGTTCCCGGAGGCGCTCGCCGACCTGCAGCGAGCCGCCGACCTGATCGACGGCATGGAGCTCTGGCTGGAGCCCGACGGCCCGGACAACGAGCTGCCCGTGCCCCCGACGAGCATCCAGTTCAACACCTACTACCACCTCGGTCTCGCGCACTACCTGCTGCGCCAGTGGGATGAGGCGGCGGCCACCTATCGCCTCTGTCGCGACTGGGTGGCGGACGAGGACTACGACGGCATCACGGCGTGTGCCGACTGGCTGTACATGACGCTGCGGCGGGCGGGGGACGACCAGCAGGCCGCGACCGTGCTGGAGGACGTCCCTGCTGGGCTCGCAGACGAGCAGTTCCTCGAAGGCCCGTCGTACTACCGAAGGTTGCGGATGTACCGCGGCGAGCTGGCGCCGGAGGATCTGCTGAACCCCGACCGCGGCACGCAGGCGATCCACAGCCTGGAGACGATCTACGCGACTCAGGGCTACGGCGTGGGGAACTGGTACCTCTACAACGGCGACCTCGACCGCGCCAGCGCGGTGTTCGAGCGGATCCTCGAAGGGAAGGGCACGGGTGCGTTCGGCTACATCGCGGCCGAGCTCGACCTGAGCGAGATGGCCTGAGCAGGAGCCGCCGGGTCAGCTCTCGGTTGGTGCGAGCTCGTATTCGAAGGTGATCCGATGGCCGCCGTCGCCGTCGACATCCAGCACGGCGGTGCCCGAGACCCCGGCGAGCTCGCCGCTCCCCGAGCCGGTGATGATCACCCAGCCCGACTGGTTGCCGAACTCCGTCGCCCCGTGCTGGGCCATGAAGGTGCCGGTTCGGCCGCCGAGGGAGCCGGTGAACCGCTCCTGGGCCGTGTAGGCAGCCGGGCCGACGCTCGTCTCGGCCATGAGCACCGCGGCCACGCTCGTGCCCTCGACCTCCCCGCTGAACTGCTTGGTCACCCGCGCCTGCGCCAGCTTGCCGCTGGGGCTGTCGTCCCACTCCGTCTGGTCCCAGTCGGTGATCTCGAAGGTGGCGGCGGCTCGCATGGCGGCATTCTGGCTTACCCGGCACTCGGCTTGAGAGGAGAACCAGGGTCCGGCTCGAGGTCGAGCTCCTCAGCGCGCCTGGGCAGTGGTGGCAGCAGCCGGTGGAGCACGAGGACGCTCAGGCTGCAGACAACCGTCAGGGCAAGGGTGGCTCGGAGGCCGGAGACGATGGAGTCGGTGCCGGTGTCGTCACCGATGGCGCCGAAGAAGATGACGCCGGCCACCGCCACACCCAGCGCGCTCGTGCCCTGCTGCACGGTCTGCAGCACTCCCGACGCCGAGCCAGCACGCGCCTGAGGGACGTCGACGAGCGTCAGGTTGACGACGCTGGTCATGCCGAGCCCGTTGTTGCAGCCGAGCAGGAGGAGCGCAGGCACGAGGTCCAGCGGGCTGAGCGGCCGAGGCGCCAGCGTGACCGTCAGCAGCAGCACCACCGATGCGCTGATGCCGAAGAGCGAGGCGATGGCCACCGTGCCCCGGCCATAGCGGGCCAGCAGCCGGCTCGAGAGCATCGACGTGGTGATGACGGCGATCGGCGTGGGAGCCGTGGCCAGCGCGGCGGTGAGCGCGTCGAAGCCGAACCCCAGCTGCAGCGTGAGGGTCACGACGTAGAACGTCGGCAAGGTGCTGAACGAGAGCGCGAACGCGACGATGAGCCCGGCCCTGAAGGACCGTTCGCCGAAGAGGCTCATGTCGATGAGCGGATCGGCGCCACGGTCGGTCAGGCGCCGCTCGAGGCGGAGGAAGACGGCTCCGAGGACGACGGCGGCGGCCAGCATCCCGAGGAAGTAGGGCGGCCACCCGGCGGCGCGACCCTGGATCACCGGGTACAGCACCAACAGGCCGGTGGTCGTGGCCAGCACCATGCCCGGGAAGTCCAGGCGGTGGTCACGGCTTGGAGCGGTGCGGGGAAGGACGCGCATCGCTGCGGGGACGGCCACGACGCCGATGACCAGGTTGACCAGCAGCGCCGAGCGCCACCCCAGGTCCAGCACGTCGATTCGGATGAGGCCGCCGCTGATCACCTGACCGAGCATGAAGGCGCTGCCGCTCACCATCCCGAAGGCCGCAAACGCCTTCGGCCGCTCGTGCACCGGCACGGCCACCTGGATGACGGCGAGCACCTGGGGCGAGGTGATGCCACCGCACAGTCCTTGCAAGAGGCGCGCGGCCAGCAGGAGCCCCGGCGTGGGCGCCACCGCAGCCAGCGTGGAGGCGGCGACGAACCCCGTGAGGCCGGCGATGAACACCCGCTTGCGTCCGAACAGGTCGCCCAGGCGGCCGCCGGTGACCAGCAGCGAGGCGTACCCGAGCTGGTAGAGCACGAGCACCCACTGCATGGCCGCCGGCGAGGCGCCGAGGTCGTCGCGGATGGCCGGCAGGGCGACGTTCATGCTGCCCACGGCGCTCACGATCATGAACTGACCGACGAGGACGACGACGAGCACCGCCCACGGCCCCCCACCCCGGCCGCGCTCGGTCACCCGGGAGAGACTACGAACCTCCCGCCACCTAGCAGTACGGGCAGTGACGGCAGCCACGCCCGCAGCAGGTGCCCTGCGCCACCAGCGCGGCGGCGGTGAGCACGAACAAGCCGGTGCCCGGATCGACGTAGCCCGCTTTGCCGGCGGCCAGCGCAGCCTCGTGCGCGGCCAGGATCGCGGCGCGACGTGGGTGGTCGAGCGGCAACCGCTCAGGGTGCGGCTCGTTCAGGCTCCGCGCGGTTGCCACACACCAGGCTGCCACCCCGCACGAGCCTCGGTGTCTTGGGCGTGACTGGCATATCGTGGCCACCGGAGGAACGGTGAACCTGCACGACGCAGCCGAGCGGCTCGGAGTTCACTCGCAGACCGCCTACGCGTGGGTCCGGGCCGGCGAGCTGGAGGCCCGGAGGACGCCGAGCGGATACGAGATCTCCGAAGCGACGCTCGAGCGGTTCGAGTCGGGCGGCCAGAGCGCCCGCCTGTCACCGCCTCCGCTCCGGCTCAGCGACTGGGACGAGCGCAGTCGCCAGCTGTACTTCCTCCTGAGGGCCGGCGACGAGCCGGCTGCCCGGCGGGCGGTCGACCGCCTGGTGGATCGGGGGGTCGAGGTCCTGATGCTGTGCGAGAACCTCTTCACGCCCGTCCTGCACCAGCTGGGTGAGGAGTGGGCGTCGGGCCTGTTGTCGGTCGCCGAGGAGCACCGCGCCTCCGCGATCTGCGAGCGGCTCGTGCTGCGGATCGAGGTGGAGCAGACCGGCGTGGCGCGGGGAGTCTGCGTCGTGGCCACCCCTAGCGGGGAGCAGCACGCCCTGCCGGCGAGCATGGCCGCTCTGGTCCTGAGGGCAGACCGTTGGCACGTGCACCACCTGAGCACCCAGGTGCCGACCCATGACCTGGCCACGCTGGCCAGGTCAGAGGCTTCCGATCACGTGGTGCTGAGCGCGAGCCGGTCCGGCACCGTGGCCGTGGCCAAGCTGGCGGCCGCCATCATCGAGTCGTCGACCGGCCGTCCCGTCCACGTCGGTGCTCCGGGCGCGACGCTGCGTCAGCTGCTCGCGCTCGCAGACCGGAGCGGGCCGTGAGCGAGGAAGCCTCCGGGCCGTCCGCACCGATGATCCGCTTCGGCACGCCGGTGGCGCGCCGCGTGATCGCCGCCACGGTGCTCGGCTCGGGCATCGCGTTCCTGGACGGGACGATCGTCAACGTCGCGCTGCCGACCATCGGCGAGGACCTCGGGACGTCGCTCGGCGGCCTCCAGTGGATCGCCAACGCCTATCTCGTGACGCTGTCGGCCCTGCTGCTGCTGGGAGGAAGCCTCGGGGACCGCCTCGGCCGGCGCCGGATGTTCGTCACCGGGCTCGCCGGCTTCACCCTCGCGTCGCTTCTCTGCGGCGCGGCCCCGAACACCGGCGCCCTGATCGCGGCGCGAGCCCTGCAGGGCGTGGCGGCCGCCCTGCTGGTGCCGGGAAGCCTCTCCATCATCGCCGCCACCTTTCACCCCGACGACCGGGCCCAGGCGATCGGCGCGTGGTCGGGCCTGGCCGGCGTCACCACGTCCGTCGGCCCCTTCGTCGGAGGCTGGCTGATCGACTCGGTCAGCTGGCGGTTCATCTTCTTCATCAACGTGCCGCTCGCGGCGGTGGCCATCGTCCTGGCCGTGCGGCACGTGCCCGAGACGAGAGCGCCCATCCGGGGTCCGATGGACGTGTGGGGCGCGGCGCTGGCCACGCTGACCCTGGCCGCCGCCTCGTACGCCGCCATCGAGCACACCGGCCTCAGGAGCGTGGTCGCGGCCGCCGTCGCCGCAGTCGGGCTCGTCGCGTTCATCGTCGTGGAGAAGACCATCCGCCACCCGATGCTCCCACTCGGCATGTTCCGGTCGACGCAGTTCACCGGCGCCAACCTGGTCACCCTCGCGGTCTACGCCGGCTTCGGTGGCGCGATGTTCCTCATCGTCCTCCGGCTCCAGGCCTCCCTCGGCTACTCGGCCCTCGAAGCAGGTGCCGCGTTCGTGCCCTTCACCGTGCTCCTCCTGGTGCTCTCCAGAGGGGCCGGCCAGCTCGCCCAGCGGATCGGGGCCCGGTTGCCCATGACGGCCGGCCCGCTGCTGACGGCGGCGGGCGTGCTGCTCCTCAGCCGCGTGGCGCCGGGCACCCAGTACCTCAGCGGCGTCCTCCCGGGCGTCGTCGTGGTGGGTCTCGGCATGTCGCTCACCGTGGCCCCTCTCACCGCGGCGGTGCTGGCCGGCGCTGACGCCGAGCAGACCGGTGTGGCGTCCGGCGTCAACAACGCCATCGCCCGCCTCGGAGGACTGCTCGCCGTGGCCGCCATCCCGGCCGTGGCCGGGATCAGGTCGGACCTGCCGATCGCCGCGACCCTCGACCGGGGCTTCGAGCGCGGCCTCCTCGTCGCCGCCGGCCTCACCGCGGCCGGCGGCCTGATCGCGGCGGCGTTGGTGCGCCGCACCGCGGCTGTGGAGCCCCTCACCCGGGCCTCCGTGCTCGAGGCGTGCGACGACCCGCCGGTGGCCGCCGACCACCGGGCCACGTGACTACGTCGGCCGCAGGCCGGCGGTTCTGTACTTGTCGGTGTCGAGAAGGCGCCGCACCTCGTCCGCCACGGCGGCGATGGTGCCTGCCGCCAGTGGCTCGAAGCCATCGAAGTAGCCGGTCGACCGGTCCGGGAACACCAACGCGTCGGGGAAGGCCTGGAACCGCGGGTCTTCCGTGGGATGTGTCTAGTGGGCGGTGCGGACGTAGAGGTGGACGTGGAGTCGGGGCCTCGGCGGTGTGACCTTGTAGGCCCAGTTCCCGTTGTCCTGGTAGTTGATCCTCACCACCTCCTGGCCCTCAGCGCGCAACACCGTGGTCAGCGCCTCGCCCACCGCCATGGTGAGGTGCATGAGCTGGGCCGCGAGCGGCAAGGGCATGTCGTACCGGTGCTCGAACACCACCTTCGGCGTGACGACGATGTGGCCGCCGTTCTCCCGACTGTGGTGGGGCTGGTCGGGTGCGACGACGGTGAAGTTGGCCGTCTCCAGTATCAGGGGCACGGCCGAACCCTAAGCCGGTCAGGCGGCCAGGGCCTCCGTCACCGGCTGCTCCAACGCGAGAGCCAGCACCTCTCGCACGTCGGCCACCGGGTGCACTTCCAGCTCGCGCAGCACGGCGGCCGGAACGTCGTCCAGGTCGGGCTCGTTGCGAGCCGGGATGAGCACCGTCGTGATGCCGGCGCGGTGGGCCGCCAGCAGCTTCTGCTTGACGCCACCGATGGGCAGCACCCGGCCCGTCAGCGAGATCTCCCCCGTCATGGCGACGTCAGAGCGGACGGGCCGCCCCGACAGCAGTGACGCGAGCGCCGTGGTCATGGTCACACCCGCCGACGGACCATCCTTCGGCACGGCGCCCGCCGGCACGTGGAGGTGCACACCACGGTCCTTCAGGTGCCCGACCGGGAGGGCGAGCTCCTCGCCGTGGGAGCGGAGGAACGACAGGGCGATCTGCGCCGACTCCTTCATCACGTCGCCGAGCTGGCCGGTCAGCGTGATCCCGGGTGCGCCGGTCTCCACATCGGCCAGCGAGGCTTCCACGAACAGCACCTCGCCACCGGTGCCCGTGACGGCGAGGCCGGTGGCGACCCCCGGAACGGCCGTGCGCTCCGCCGACTCCGGCAGGAACCGCGGACGACCTGCGTACCTGCGCAGCGTCTCCGACGTGACGGCCTGGGGCCCGGTGTCGGCGCCCACCGCCGCCTTGCGCAGCACCCGCGCCAGCATGCGCTCGAGCTCGCGCACCCCGGCCTCCCGCGTGTACGACGCGGCGAGAGATCGCAGGGCGGCATCGTCGACCTGCACCTCGTCGGGGGTGAGCCCCGCCCGCTCCAGCTGTCGGGGCAGCAGGTGGTCGCGGGCGATGACGACCTTCTCGTCCTCCGTGTAGCCGTCCAGCCGGATGAGCTCCATCCGGTCCAGCAGCGGGCCAGGGACGGTGTCGAGCACGTTGGCCGTCGCGAGGAACACGACGTCGGACAGGTCGAGGTCGACCTCCAGGTAGTGGTCCCTGAAGGTGTGGTTCTGCGCCGGGTCGAGGACCTCGAGGAGCGCCGCCGTCGGGTCCCCGCGGTAGTCGGCACCGACCTTGTCGACCTCGTCGAGCAGCACCACCGGGTTCATCGACCCGGCCTCCTTGAGGGCGCGCACGATGCGGCCCGGCATGGCGCCGACGTAGGTGCGCCGGTGGCCGCGGATCTCGGCCTCGTCCCGTACGCCCCCGAGCTCCACGCGCACGAAGCGGCGACCCATGGCGCGGGCGACGGACTCGCCGAGCGACGTCTTGCCGACGCCCGGGGGGCCGACGAGGGCCAGCACCGCGCCACTGCGCCGCCCGCCCACCACGCCGAGGCCCCGGTCCTGCCGGCGCTTCCGGACGGCCAGGAACTCGGTGATGCGCTCCTTGACGTCGTCCAGGCCGGCGTGGTCCGCGTCGAGGACGGCGCGCGCTGCGGGCACGTCGTAGCTGTCCTCCGTGCGGACGGCCCAGGGCAGCTCGAGCACGGTCTCCAGCCAGGTCCGGATCCAGCCCGCTTCCGGTGACTGGTCACCCGTGCGCTCCAGCCGATCGAGCTCCTTCACCGCGGCGGTGCGCACGGCGTCGGGCAGCTCGGCCGCCTCCACCCGTGCCCGTAGGCCCTGCTCCTCGCCCTCTCCCTCGCCACCGTCCAGGCTGCGAAGCTCCTTCTGCACGGCGGCCAGCTGCCGGCGGAGCAGGAACTCCCGCTGCTGGCGATCCATGCCCTCCTGCACGTCCTTGCGGATGGCCTCCTGGACGTCGAGCTCACCGAGGTGCTCCCGGGCCAGGCGGACGACCAGCTCGAGCCGCGCCTTCACGTCGACCGCCTCGAGCACCGCCAGCTTGTCCCCGACGGAGAGGTAGGACGCGTAGCCGGAGGTGTCGGCCACCAGCGACGGGTCGTCGATCTGCGCGACCGCATCGGCGATCTGCGATGCCCCACGCTGGTGGAGGATCGACGCCGTCAGGCTCTTGTACTCCCGGGCGAGGTCGAGCACCGCCGCCCCGTAGGTGGCCGGGTTCTCGATCGGTTCGGCCTCGACCCAGAGCGCCGCTCCAGGGCCGGTGGTGCCGGTGCCGATGGCGGCGCGGCCCGTGCCGCGCAGCACCACCGCCGGCTGGCCGCCGGGCAGGCGTCCGGTCTGCTCGATCGAGGCGACCGTGCCCACGGTCGCGTACCGCCCTGCAGTCCGAGGCACGATGAGCACCTCGGTGCCACCGTGGTCGGCGGCGTCCACCGCGGCGCGGACCTCGGCCGGGTCGAGCGCCAGTGGCACGACCATGCCGGGCAGCACGACATCGTCATCGAGGGGCAGGACCGGATACTTCTGTGCGTGCATGTCGACTCGTCTCCTTGAGCGTGCCTTCCTCAAGGCGGTTGCTAGCACCGTTATTCCGTAATCTTGATTACACGGACGCGGTCGCGGAAGGCGGTAGCGGCCACCCCGGACCGCTTCGCGAGAGAGCGAGTCCTCACCCGCTGTTCACCCACGGTTGGTTGAACGGGCAGCAAGGTCCGACGACGATGGCTCTGCATGGACACCTGGGTGACCGTCGAACCGCCGACCGGATGCGCGTCCGACGGTTCGGACCCGAGTCAGCTGAGCAACCGGTCTCCTCAGCGGCCGCGCCGACGGACGTCGCTGCTCACCTGAGCGCTGCTCGTCGCCCGTCTCGAGCCGAAGGAGTCACCATGTCCGCCGTTCCCGAGGTGCTGTTCGTCTGCGTCCACAATGCCGGTCGATCGCAGGCTGCGGCTTCGCTGCTCCACCACTACGCCAGCGATCGGGTTCAGGTCCGCTCCGCCGGCTCTGCACCGGCCGACGAGATCAACCCGTTCGTCCGAGCCGTTCTGGCGGACCGCGGCCTGGACATCACCGAAGAGTTCCCGAAGCCGCTCACGGAGGAGGCGGCCAGGGCTGCCGACGTGATCGTCACCATGGGGTGCGGCGACGCCTGCCCCGTGCTCCCCGGCAAGCGCTACCTCGACTGGGAGCTGGAGGACCCCGCCGGCAAGCCCATCGAGGAAGTTCGGCCGATCGTGGACGACATCGACCGGCGGGTCCTGGAGCTGCTCGAGGAGCTCGCACCGGTGTCCCGCTGACTTCGGATCGGCGGCGGGACCCGTGGAAGACTTGTTCCGGCTCTTTCGCCAGCGGTGAGAGCAGCCCCAACGGGATTCGAACCCGTGCCGCCACCTTGAGAGGGTGGTGTCCTAGGCCACTAGACGATGGGGCCCTGTGGCGGGCGCCATGGTAGTCGATGCTGCAGGAGGCCAAACCTGCCACCATGACCACCTGATGCCTGCTCTGCGGCGGACCCTTGCGCTCCTCGTGCTCTCGTTGCTGCTGCCTGCGATCGGAGCGGCGCCGGCGAGCGCGGCAGAGGGCAGCGGTGACGGCACCGTTCGGGCCTTCGGGGCGGCGCCGTTCGCCGGGTCCACCGACGGTGTCGACCTGGCCAGGCCGCTGGTCGGCATGGCCGGCACCCCGAGCGACCGTGGCTACTGGCTGGTGGCGAGCGACGGAGGGGTCTTCAGCTTCGGGGATGCGCGGTTCCAAGGCAGCACCGGTGACATCGCCCTCAACTCGCCGGTCGTCGGCATGGCTGCGACGCCGAGTGGTGCCGGCTACTGGATGTTCGCCTCGGACGGCGGCATCTTCTCCTTCGGTGACGCCGGCTTCTTCGGCTCCACGGGCGACCTCCGGCTCAACCAGCCCATCGTCGGGATGGCCCCGACGCCGACCGGCCGTGGCTACTGGTTGGTGGCGAGCGACGGGGGCGTCTTCAGCTTCGGGGATGCGCGGTTCCACGGCAGCACCGGCGAGATCCGGCTGAACCAGCGAGTGGTCGCCATGTCGGCCACGGCAACCGGCGGCGGCTACTGGCTGGTGGCCGCCGACGGAGGCATCTTCTCCTTCGGGGACGCCGGCTACCTCGGCAGCACGGGCGATGTCCGGCTCAACCAGCCCATCGTCGGCATGGCCGCAACCCCGAGCGGCAACGGCTACTGGCTGGCGGCTGCGGATGGCGGGGTGTTCACCTTCGGTGACGCCGCCTACCACGGCTCCTCCGTGGGGGGCATCCCGGAGGGCCGGGTCGCCCTGGGCATCGCCGCGACCACGGCGGCGGGCGGGTACTGGATCGTGGCTGGTCCCCTCCCTGCGCTGCCTGCGGGTGAGCCCCCGAGCACGGCGATGATCCAGCAGCGTCTCCTCGACCTCGGCTACTGGGGCATCGTCGACGGCGCCCCCGGTCCTCAGACGACGCAGATGATCTACGCCTTCCAGAAGGCCAACGGGCTGGCCCGGGACGGCGACCTCGACGCGAGTGAGCTCCTGCTGCTCTTCTTCACCGACAGTCGGGCTCGGGCCCGCAGCAGCGCCGGATACACGCTCGAGCTGGACAAGAGCCGGCAGCTGTTGCTGGTCGTGCGTGACGGCTTCGTCGAGTGGACGTTCAACACCTCCACCGGCAACGGGGCCCGGTACTCGGGCGGCATCGCCATCACCCCCGAGGGCCGCTTCGTCGTCGAACGCCAGATCAACGCCCTGCGGATCTCGCGACTCGGTGAGCTCTGGCGGCCGAAGTACTTCACCGGCGGCTACGCCATCCACGGCTCGCCCAGCATCCCGCCCTACCCGGCCTCCCACGGCTGCGCCCGACTGAGCAACCCGGCCATCGACTTCATCTGGGGGGCGAACCTGGCACCGGTCGGCACGCCCTTCTGGTCGTACAGCTAGCCGGCCGGGGGCGAACCGCCGGCCGGCTCGTTGCGGTCGACGATCAGGTGGAGGACTTGCCCTTGCCGGCCTTCTTGGCCGCCTTGGCGGTGCGCTTCTCCTTGAGGGACTTGCCCTGCTTCTTGTCGTTGCCTGTACGAGGCACGGTCTTAGCCATGCAGAGACCGTAGATCGGCCCGACGGCCAACATGCGCAGGTTCACGCCGCGGGACGGATCACCTTGCGACAGAAGCTCGGGGGCGAGGACTCGAACCCCGAATAACTGGACCAGAACCAGTTGTGTTGCCGATTACACCACCCCCGAATGGGCGATCTCAGGCTACCCGCTCTGGACGGTGCGTCGCACCTCGTCCACGCCCACCAGCTGACGGAAGCCGATGATCCGCCCGACCGCCACCGCCACGGTCTCGCGGGCCATGTGCTTGAGCTCGGTGCCTCCGCTGATGCGGGACGTCCTCGTCGGGGACACCGTCGCCTCAAGCTCGAGCTCGTCGGCCATGGCCTGGATGCGGGCGGCGTGGAAGGGGTCGGACACCAGCACCACCCGGTCCATCCCCCGCTGGCGCAGCTCGTTCGCCGCCGACGCCAGCTGCTCCCAGGAGTTGCGGCTGGCCGTCTCCCACAGGATGTTCTTCGCCGGCACCCCCTTCTGGCCGGTCAGGTAGTCGGCCGAGGCCCGGGCCTCGCTCTGGTTGGACTCGTCCCCCGGCTGGCTGCCGCCGGTGACCACCACCACGGCGGCGATTCTCTGGTCGTAGAGCTCGGCGGCATGGTCGAGCCGGGCCTTCAGCACGGGCGACGGCTCGCCGTTGTACTGGGCCGCACCGAACACCACGATGGCGTCGGCCGGGCGGGCCCCGTCCCGGCGGGACGCCAGGCCGACCTGCACGAACGTCACGGCCAGGTAGACGACCGCCACGAGGACGACGAGGCTGACGAGGCGCCGGACGAGTCGGAACACCTCAGCCGAGTCGGCTCAGGCCGCGGCGCATGCGGCCCAGCGTGCGGTCGCGCCCCAGGACCACCAGCGCCTCGAAGAGCGGGGGGCCGACCGTGCGCCCGGTGACGGCGACCCGGATCGGGGCCTGCGCCTTCCCCAGCGCGAGCTCATGGCGCGAGCCGAGCTCGAGGGTCGCGGCGTGCAGTGCGTCGACCGTCCAGTCACAGGTCGCGTACGACTCGAGCGCCGCCTCCAGCAGCGACCGGGCCTTCTCCGTCTCCATGGCCTTGGCCCACGAGGCGCGGTCCATGGGGGGGTCCACGTGGAGGAAGAAGTCGGTCATCGACAGCGTCTCGGCGAGCGTCGACCCTCGCTCCTGCACCACCGGCGCCATGGGCTCGAGCACCGTCGAGCGGTACCACTGCAGCGCCCGCTCCACGAACGCCTCCGGGCTCAGCGCCCGCAGGTAGTGGCCGTTGAAGGCAAGCAGCTTCTTGACGTCGAACGCGGCCGGCGCGCTGTTCACGTCCTCCAGCCGGAAGCCCTCGATCATCGCCGGCAACGAGACGATCTCCTCGCCGCCGGGCGGCGACCAGCCCAGCGTGGCCAGGTAGTTGCACATGGCCTCGGAAAGGATGCCCTCGTCGCGGTACATCTCGAGTGCGACCTTGTCCCGACGCTTCGAGAGCTTCTTGCGCTGCTCGTTGACGATCACGGGCACGTGGGCCCAGATCGGTTCGGCGCCGCCGCCCATGGCCTCCCAGAGCAGCAGCGCCTTGGGGACGTTCGGAAGGTGCTCCTCGGCCCGGATGACGTGGGTGATGCCTTGGTCGATGTCGTCGAAGGCGTTGGCCAGGATGAAGACGGGGCTGCCATTTCCCCGCAGCACCACGAAGTCCTCGACGGTGGACAGGTCGATGTCCGCCGTTCCGCGGACGAGGTCGACCCGCCGGAGCGTGCCCTCCTCCGGGGTCCGGAAGCGCAGCGCACGGCCGGGCCCCGGTTCGAGGCCCAGGTCACGGCAGTGCTCGTCGTAGCCAGGCGTCTTGATGCCACGGTCGGCGTTGCGGATGCGCACGTCGTCGGCCGTGCAGGCGCAGTAGTAGGCCTTCCCGTCCGCGTGCAGCTTCTCGGCGGCCTCCCGGTGCCGCTCGGCGTTGGCCGACTGGAACAAGGCGTCGCCGTCCCAATCGAGACCGAGCCAGCGCAGGGCGTCGTAGACGCCCTGGGTCCACTCGGGGCGGTTCCGGGCCTCGTCGGTGTCCTCGATGCGAAGGAGGAACGTGCCCCCCTGCTGGCGGGCGAAGAGCCAGTTGAACAGGGCGGTGCGAGCCCCTCCCACATGGAACATGCCGGTAGGCGAGGGAGAGAACCGGACGCGAGGGGCGCTCACGCTTCGAGGCTATCGGCGATTCACCCGCCCGCCCGTCGGGTAGCGCCGCCTCGTGCCCAGCGTCGAAGCCGTCCAGATCTCGTGCGGCCCCCTCACCTTCGACGCCGACGTAGCGGGCCCGGACGACGGCGAGCTGGTGGTGCTGCTGCACGGCTTCCCGCAGGACCGATCGGCATGGGCGCCGCAGCTCGAGGCCCTGTCCGCCGCCGGCTACCGGGCTGTGGCCTTCGACCAGCGCGGCTACTCGCCCGGCGCTCGACCGTCGGGTCCGTTCGCGTACGGGATGGACAAGCTCGTCGGCGACGTGGTGGCGGTGGCCGACCACTTCGGTGCACCGGCCTTCCACGTCGTCGGCCACGACTGGGGCGGCGCCGTCGCCTGGACGTTGGGAGCGCGGATGCCTGAGCGCCTCACGACCCTCACGTCGGTGTCGACCCCACACCCGGCCGCGTTCCGCGACAGCCTGCTGCGACACGGCCAGGCGCTTCGATCGTCGTACATGGTGCTGTTCGCCACTCCGGTGGTGCCGGAGCTGGTGTTGCTGGCGCGAGGCGGCGCGCCGTTGCGGGACCTGCTCGAGAACTCAGGGCTCCCGGCTCCGGTGGCCGAGCGCTACGTCGCCCGCATGGCCGAGTCGGGGGCCTTCACCGCTGCGCTCAACTGGTATCGGGCTGCGTTCCTGCACCCCTCCGCCGTCTCGCTCCCGGCGGTGGAAGTGCCCACCCTGTACGTGTGGGGCAAGCACGACCAGGCCCTCGGACGAGGGGCCGCCGAACGAACCGCCGGCCAGGTGCGAGGGCCGTACCGCTTCGTGGAGCTGGACGCCGGCCACTGGCTTCCGGAGACGCGGTCGGCGATGCTGACCGACATGATCCTCGACCAGCTGCGATCGCACCGTGGAAGGAAGGAATCGTGAGCCAGAGCGAAGCGCCAGGCCCCCCACAGGAGAAGGCAGGCGAGGAGCAGGCCGGCACCGACCTCGCTCCCGATGCCGCAGCGATGGAGGCGACGGAGGAGAAGACCGACGAGCTGAGCGACGAGCTCACCGCCGGACCCGCCCCCGAGGACCAGAGCAGCGACTGAAGCGCAGGACGCCTGAGGGCGGCGATCACTCGCCGGCATAGGTGGCGTCCATAGGTGGCGGCGAGAAGCGAAGGCCGGCGGCTCACTACCCTTGCCCCGTCCGGCCGGCCGGCCGAGACATGGATGGGGGACATATGAAGATCGACGCTGACGCCGCGGGCCTCGACGCCGGACGGCTCGAACGGGTCACGGAGCACCTGACCCGGAACTACATCGACACCGGTCGCATCGCCGGTTGCCAGGTGACGGTGGCACGACACGGCAGCGTCGGCTACTTCCGGTCCCTCGGCTCGATGGACCTCGAGCGCGACAAGCCCGTGGCCGACGACACGATCTGGCGCATCTACTCCATGACCAAGCCGATCACCGGCGTCGCGCTCATGTCCCTCTACGAGCGGGGGCTCTTCCAGCTCGGTGACCCCGTGCACCGCTTCATCCCGGAGTGGAAGGGCCTGAAGGTGAAGGAGACGGCCCCGGACGGCTCCACGCGCCTGGTCGAACCCGAGCGCCCCATGATCGTCCGCGACCTCCTGATGCACATGTCCGGGCTGGGATACGGCGCCATCAGTGGTGCCGCCGGCGCCCGGCCGTCCGCTCGTCGTGACGGCGCGACGCTCGAGACGATGGTGCAGGAGATCGCCGAGACCCCGCTCGAGTTCCACCCCGGCACCAAGTGGCTCTACGGCGTGTCCACCGACGTCTGCGGACGGCTCGTCGAGATCCTCTCGGGCCAGCGCTTCGATGAGTACCTCCGGAGCGAGATCTTCGACCCGCTCGACATGGCCGACACCGGCTTCGTGGTGCCTGACGGCAAGGCCGACCGGTTCGCCGCGAACTACCAGCGCGCGGCGGACAAGACACTGAAGCTCCTCGAGGACCCCGAGACGAGCCCGTACCGCAAGCCCCGTTCGTTCCTCTCCGGTGGCGGCGGCCTGGTGTCCACCTCCGCCGACTACCTCCGCTTCTGCCAGATGCTGCTCAACGGGGGCGAGCTCGACGGTCGCCGCATCCTCGGTCGCAAGACGGTCGACCTGATGCGCATGAACCACCTGCCGGGTGCGGGCGAGCTCCGCCAGTTCGCCGCCGGCCCGTACGGCGAGACCGGCTTCGACGGCGTGGGCTTCGGCCTCACCATGGCCGTGTCCCTCGGACCGGTCGAGTCGCAGACGGTCGGTTCGGCCGGGGACTACTACTGGGGTGGCGCGGCCTCGACGATCTTCTGGATCGACCCGGCCGAGGACCTCGTCGTCATCTTCATGACCCAGTTCATGCCCTCGGGCACCTTCAACTTCCGCGGTCAGCTGAAGACGACCGTGTACCCGGCGATCGTCGACTGACGACGGCACGCACTCGGACGGCCGCCGCGGGCCCCCCTGTAGCCTGACCCGATGACGGTCCAGGAGCAGTGGTGGCCGGCGGTCGTCGCCACCGATGCCCAGGGCATCGTCACCGCTTGGAACGCTCAGGCCGAACAGCTGTACGGCTGGCCCGCTCAGGACGCCATCGGCCGCCCGGTGCTCGAGCTCACGATCCAGCCCGACGACGAGCTCGTCGCGGCGTCGATCATGGCTCGCCTCAGCCGGGGTGAGGCTTGGCAGGGGTCGACCGAGGTGCGACGCCAGGATGGGGCGAGCGTTCCGGCGTTCGTCCTCGCCCTTCCACTGTTCACCGGGGACCGCGCCGTCAGCGGCCTGGTGGCCATGGCCTTCTCGACGGCGGTGCCCGAAGCGGTTCCAGTCGAGGTGGCGGCGGCGATCCGGGCCGCCGAGGCGGCCGGCGCGACGATCGACACACTGTCGTCGCACCTGGAAGTGGCGTTGGAGGCAGCCCGGCTGTGCACCTGGGAGATCGACCCGCGAGCAGACGCCATCGACTGGGACGAGCGGCACCCGGCGATCGTCGGCCACGTCTTCCCCGGCCGGACCACGTTCGATGAGTACCTCGAGGTCGTCTATGCGGAGGACCGTGCTTCGCTGTTCGAGGCGGTCGCCGCCGTTCTGCGCGACGGCGGGACCCATGAGCAGAGCTACCGGATCGTCCTGCCGGACGGTCAGCTGCGGTGGGTCCTGTCCAGAGGCCAGGTCTTGCCGGCAACCGGCCACATGGTGGGTGTGCTGGCCGACGTGACCTCGACGCAGACCACGCAGGAAGCGGTCGTGCGCACGCTCGAGTCGATGAGCGACGCCTTCTTCGCCCTCGACCGGAGCTGGCGCTTCACCTACGTCAACCGCGAAGGCGAGCGGGTGTTGCGGCTCCCGAGCAGCCGGCTCCTGGGAAAGTCGATCTGGGAGCTCTTCCCCGGGGCCGACGGGACCGAGTTCGGAGTCGAGTACCGACGGGCCGTCGACGAGCGCCGGTCCGTCGAGTTCACCGCCTTCTACCCTCCGCTCCAGTCCTGGTTCGAGGTGCGGGCGCACCCCAGCGACGACGGGCTCACGGTCTACTTCCACGACGTCACAGCGCGACGCGAGGCGGAGGAGGAGGCGACGCGGGCCAACGCGCGCCTGCGGTTCCTGGCCGAAGCCAGCCTCGGCCTCGACGCATCGCTCCAGTACGGCGAGACGCTCGAGCGCGTCGCGCAGCTCGTCGTCCCTGCGCTGGGCGACACGTGCCTCGTCGACGTCTACGAGCCCGACGGCATGGCGAGCGTCGCCGCGGCCGCCGTCGACCCGGCTCGGCGCGACCGACTGGTCGAGCTGCGCCTCCGGTGGCCGCCCGATGTCCGGCGGGTCGTGCCCTCGCAGCGGGTGCTGCAGAGCGGTGCCGTCGAGCGATTCGACCGGTTCCCGAAAGAGATGTGGCGCGAGATTGCGCAGGACGACGAGCACTACGAGGCGCTCCTGGCCGTCGGGCTGCAGCGCGGCGTCGTCGTGCCGTTGGCGGCGAGAGGGAACCGGGTCGGTGCCATGTCGGTCGGCTACCTAGGCGATCGACCATTGGTCGACGCGGACATCGCGCTGCTCGAGCAGCTCGCAGCCCGGGCGGGGCTGGCCATCGACAACGCCCGGCAGTACTCCAGCCGGGTAGAGGTGGCCAACACGCTGCAAGCACGACTGCTGCCATCGACCATGCCGGAGATCCCCGGCGTCGCCGTGGCGGCGCGCTACGTCGCCGCCGGTGCGGTGGACGTGGGAGGTGACTTCTACGACCTGTTCGCGGTGGGCGAGGACGAGTTCATCGCCGTGGTGGGAGATGTGAGCGGCAAGGGCGCCGGGGCGGCGTCGCTCACCGGCCTGATCCGCCACACCCTCCGGGCCGTCCTGCGCAGCGGTGCGACGACGCCGGAAGCACTGGACGCGCTCAACGCGGCGCTGCTCGAGGAGTCCGACACCGAGCAGTTCTGCACCCTGGTCGTGATGCGCCTGCTGATCGACAGTTCCACCGTCCGGATCCGGGTCGCGTCCGGAGGCCATCCGCTCCCGATGCTCGTGTCGCCCGACGGCACCGTGGCGCCCGTCGGCCGTTTCGGCGACGTCATCGGGGTCGATGCCGAGGTCTTCTGCCCCGAGGTGACGGAAGAGCTGATGCCCGGTTCGATGGTCGTCCTCTACACCGACGGCGTCACGGAGCGTCGGGCCGGCGCCCGGTTCCTCGGCGAGGAGGGGTTGGTGGCCGTGCTGTCCGATCTCTCCGAACCGGGGTGCGACGCCGCCGCCGGCGCGGTCGCCCGCGCCGTCACCGACTTCGACGTCGCCCCGGCCGACGACGACATGGCCGTGCTCGTGCTGTGCCGACTGCGGGACGAAGCCTGACCTCGCCCCGCCCGCCGGTCAGGAGCTGACGGCCGCTCCGAGGAACTCGAGCACGGTCCGGTTGTACGCCTCGGGCTGCTCGAAGTACGCGTTGTGCGGGGCACCGGGGATCACCTCGAGCTGCGACGCCGGCACCAGCTCGTGCAGGTGGAGCGCGGCGGTGTACAGCCAGTCCTGGTCGCCCACGACGATCTGCATCGGCGAGGTGATGCCGGCCACTCGCTCGGCCAGCTCTTCCCGGGACGGGTTGGACATCGTCGGATCGGGTGGCGTGCGCGCCGCGACGATTCGTGTGGCCGTCGAGCGCAACCGGACGTAGCGCTGGTACTGCTCGGGCCGCTCCTTCGGGAAGCCGGGCGTGAAGCCGCCCTCCCCGTCGATGAAGAGCACGTCGTCCGCCACCGCAGCACGGATGGCGCGGGTGCGGGCCGCACTGGCCGCTGGGTCGGCATCGGGAGGCGTGATGCCCATGCCGGACGGGATGAGGGCGGTTGCGTCACCAGGGTGCCGGGTGGCCCACCGCAAGAGGGTCATTGCGCCCATGGAGTTGCCGGCGAGGATCGGTCGCTCGATGCCGAGGGCGGCGAGAAAGCCCTCGAGCTCGTCGGCCCGGTCCGGCTCGGCCTCGCCGGCGGGGGAGTTCACGGAGTGGCCGTGGTTCACGCTGTCGTAGGCGAGCACGCGGAAGCGCCCGGAGAGTGCCTCGAACTGCTGGTACCACCCCTGTGCGCAGCCGCCGAAGCCGTGCAGGAAGACGAGCGGCGGGCCTGCGCCCTTCTCGAGGTAGTGGATGTCGTTTCCGGCGACGTCTACGAACGGCATGAGCGAGTCCCCCTGGTTGGCCGAACAACAGCGATCGCGGACGCTATCGGGCCGCTCGGCGCCCCCGCCCGTGTTCCGCCTCTCCGGGGCACGACACCGACTTACTGTTGACCCGTGGCTCCGCACCTGATCGCCCAGTGCACAGGTGCCGACTGCCCGCTCCCCCTCACCCTGCCGTGGTACTTCACTGCGGTGATCGCCCTGGTCTGGTTGGCCGGCGTCGCCGGAACGCTGCTGCTCGGCCGCCGGTGGCTGACCCGCCGGCGCCGCGTGCGTTCGGCCGAGAAGTCGAAGCGGCGGACCTTGGACAGGAGCGACCGGGGCACCGACGTCGAGATCTGGTAGCCCCGCTCGCAGCGTGTCCGGGAGCAGCGAGCAGCATCAGGCGACGGAGGAGATGTGCTCGATCAGCAGCCGGCTGACCTCGTCCGGCGCCTCGGTGGGGATGCCGTGGCCGACGCCGTCGAGCACCTCGAAGCGGTAGGGACCCTCGACGTACGTGGCGGTCGCCTCGGCCGCCTCCCGCCCGAGAGCGGGGTCGTCGGTGCTCCAGACGTACAGGGTCGGCAGGGTCACCGCCTCCATGGGCGCCGGCTCCTTGAAGGAGCTCGCCCGGTAGTAGTTCAGCGCGGCCGTCAGCGCAGGCCGGTCGCCCAGCACGGCCATGTGCCGTTCGACCATCTCGGGGTCCGTGCCCATGAAGCGCCGGAGCCGGGCCCCGCCCTGGTCGAGAAGCGCGTCCTCCGCGACACCCGGCTCCTGGAACCAGTCGACGTACCACGACCGCTCGGCCTGGTCGCCTCCGAGCTCTCCGGCGAGCGCCGCCCGGAAGGCGGAGGGATGCGGTGTCGACAGGACGCTCAACGTGCGCAGCCGCTGCGGGTACCGGGCGGCGACGTGCCAGGCGATCATGCCGCCCCAGTCGTGACCCACGAGGTCGAAGACGTGGCCACCGATCTCACCGGTGATGGCCAGCACGTCGGACACCAGGTGGTCGATGGCGTAGTGCTCGACGCCCTCCGGGCGCGCACCGGGCGAGTACCCACGCAGGTCGGGGGCGACGGCGCGGTAGCCCTGTGCCCCCAGGGTCTCCAGCACCGGGATCCATGACGCCGAGCTCTCCGGGAAGCCGTGGAGCAGCAGCACCAGCCGCCCGTCCTCCGGGCCGGCCACCCGCGCGGTGAACGTGTAGGCCCCGGCCAGCAGCTCCACCTGCTGCACCCCTTCCGACGCGGCCACCGGCTACGGGGCGGCGTCGAAGTCGAGCAGCAGCTTCCACTCCGACAGCTGGTCGGCCACCTGTGCCGGTGTCAGGCGAAGCGTCTTGTCCGGCACGAGGTCGGCGATGAGGCGCTGGCGCCAGTAGTGGTGGTGCGCTCCGTCGAACAGCTCCCGCCGGTACTGCACCATCTCGGGGGTGGTTCGGCCGAGGAAGCCGAACAAGGTGTAGGCCAGCTCGAAGTCGTACACCACCGGGCCTCGACCGAACAGGGCGGCTCGCTTGGTGCCGATCGCCATCGCGCCCGCCACCACGTCTTCGGCGTGCTCGCCCGGCTCCAGCTGCAGGCGGTGCACCAGTGAGCGGGCCAGCTTGAGCCCGTAGCCCTGGTCCGGGCCCGCCGTGCCGAAGCGGTCGCCCTCCGGGGGCCGCATGCCGGTGAGCTCACCGGGGCGGTCGGGGGTCCAACGCTGGGGCACCGGCAGCGTCTCCGGGGCCCGCACCTTGTTGGCCGAGTTCAGGGGGACGAAGTCCGGCTGCGCCATGGGGACGTCACTTCTCCTGGAGGCTGCTCTTCAGCAGGCCGTAGACGATCGAGTCGCTCAGAGCCTGCCACGACGCTTCGATGATGTTCTCCGACACACCGATGGTCGACCACGAGTCCTCGCCGTTGGTCGAGTCGATGAGCACCCGGGTCACGGCCCCGGTGCCCTTGGCCGTGTCCAGCACTCGCACCTTGTAGTCGATGAGGTGCAGGTCGCCGAGCGCGGGATACGCCTGGCCCATGGCGATCCGGAGCGCCCCGTCCAGCGCGTTCACGGGGCCGTTCCCCTCCGCGGTGGCGACGAGGCGCTGGTCGCCGACGTGCACCTTGATGGTGGCCTCGGTGACGAACGACCCGTTCTCGCGCTGCTCGGTGATCACCCGGAAGGACTCGACCTCGAAGTAGTCCTGCCTCCAGCCGGTGGAGGCGCGCATCAACAGCTCGAGGGAGCCGTCGGCCGCTTCGAAGTGATAGCCCCGGTGCTCGAGCGCCTTCAGCTCGTCGAGGACGGTCGTGAGGGCAGGGCCGTCGAGGTCGAGCCCCAGCTCGCGCGCCTTCAGCTCGAGCGTGGATCGGCCGGCCAGCTCGCTCACGACGAACCGCGTGCCGTTGCCCACCTTCTCGGGGTCGAGGTGCTCGTAGGCATCGCGAGCGCGCACGATGGCCGAGGTGTGAAGCCCGGCCTTGTGGGCAAAGGCGGACGAGCCGACGAAGGGCTGCGTGGGGTCGGGTGAGATGTTCACCAGCTCGGCCACGTGGTGGGCCACCGGCGTGAGCCGCTCCAACCGATCGGCGGGGATGGTGCTGACGCCCATCTTCAGGGCCAGGTTGGGGATGATCGAGCAGAGGTTGGCGTTGCCGGTGCGCTCGCCGTAGCCGTTGAGGCAGGCCTGCACCTGGCTGGCTCCGGCCCGCACGCCGGCCAGCGTGTTGGCTACCGCGCAGTCGGAGTCGTTGTGGAAGTGCACGCCCACCCGGGCGCCCACCCGGCTCACGACGTCGGCCACGATCCGCTCGGCGTCGTGCGGCAGCGTGCCGCCGTTGGTGTCACAGAGCACCAGCACCTCGGCTCCGGCCTGTTCGGCCGCGCGCAGCACGTCGAGGCTGAACCCGGGGTTGGAGCGGTAGCCGTCGAAGAAGTGCTCGGCGTCGACGAACACGCGCTTGCCCTGGCTCCGAAGGTAGGCCACCGAGTCGGCGACCATGGCGATGCCCTCTTCGAGCGTCGTGCGCAGGGCTTCGGTGACGTGGTACTCCGACGACTTCGCCACCAGGCACACGGTCGAGGTGGCGGCGGCCAGGAGGTTGGCCATCGTCGGATCGTCCTCGGCCCGACCGCCGGCGCGACGGGTGGACCCGAAGGCCACGAGGGTCGAGGTCGACAGCTGCAGCTCGCCGGCGGCCGCCCGACGGAAGAACTCGTCGTCCTTGGGGTTGGCGCCCGGCCAGCCGCCCTCGATGTAGTGCACGCCGAGGTGGTCGAGCTGCTCGGCGATGCGCAGCTTGTCGTCCACGGTGAGCGACAGGCCTTCCTGCTGGCTGCCGTCGCGCAACGTCGTGTCGTAGACCTCGACGGTGAGGGAGCTAGGCATTGACGTGCTCGTTCCAGTCCTTGTAGCGATCGATCTTCCCGGCCACGGCTGCGTAGAAGGTCTCCTGGATGGCGCGGGTGACGGGACCCGGCTCGCCGATCTCGCGATCGTCCACCGAGTTGACCGGCACGACCTCGGCCGCCGTGCCCGACAGGAAGGCCTCGTCGGCGGTGTAGAGGTCGGACCGCAGGATGTTGCCCACCTCGAAGTCGATGTCGAGGTCTCGGGCGATGGTGCGCAGCGAGTCCTGGGTGATGCCCTCGAGGGCGCCGGCCGAGCTCGGCGGGGTGATGATGCGGCCGTCGCGCACGATGAAGATGTTCTCGCCGGTGCACTCGCTGACGTAGCCCTGAGGCGACAGCAGCACGGCCTCGTCGTACCCGGCCTTGAGCGCCTCGATCTTGGCGAGCGAGGAGTTGATGTACATGCCCGTGGCCTTGCACGCCGGCGGGATGGCGTTGGGGTCGTGGCGCTGCCAGGAGGAGATCTTCAGGCGGATGCCGTGCTTGATGCTGTCGTCACCGAGGTAGGCGCCCCAGGGCCAGACGGCGATGGTGGTGTCCACGGTGCACGGCAGCGGGTTGAGGCCCATCTCGCCGTAGCCGGTGTAGATGAGAGGGCGGATGTAGCAGGAGTCGAGGTTGTTCACCCGCACCGTCTCCTTCACCGCCTCCACCAGCGACTCGACGGTGTGGTCGAAGTCGAGCAGGAGCATGCGGGCGCTGTTGCGCAGCCGGACGATGTGGTCGGTCAGGCGGAAGACCGCGGGCCCGTCGTCGGTGCTGTAGGCGCGGATGCCCTCGAAGACGCCGTAGCCGTAGTGGAGCGCGTGGGTGAGCACGTGCACCTTGGCGTCGTCCCAGTCCACCAGCGAGCCGTTCATCCAGATCTTCTCGACCTTTTCGATGGGCATGGCGCTACACCCTTTCTGCGACGAGCGACCCGATGTGGGCCGGCACGGGGTTGGTGGACAAGACGTCCTGCACTGCCTTGGTGATGCGGCCTGCGGTCTCGGCCTCGCCGAGGTAGTCGAGCATCATGGCGGCCGAGAGGATCGCGGCCGTCGGGTTCACCCGGTCGGTGCCGACGCTGTCGTGCGCGGACCCGTGCACGGGCTCGAACATCGACGGGCCGTTGCGGGCGGGGTTGAGGTTGCCGGTGCCCGCCAGCCCGACGCCGCCGACCACCGCTCCGGCCAGGTCGGTGAGGATGTCGCCGAACAGGTTGTCGGTGACGATGACGTCGTAGCGGCCGGGATCCTCCACCAGGTAGATGCAGGCGGCATCGACGTGGTTGTAGGCCGTCGCCACGTCCGGGTACTCCGCCGCCACCTCGCTGAACGTGCGCTGCCACAGGTCACCGGCGAAGGTGAGGACGTTCGTCTTGTGCACGAGGGTGAGGTGGCGCCTCTCCCTCGACTGCGCCAGCTCGAACGCGTACCGTACGCACCGCTCGACGCCCATGCGGGTGTTCACCGAGCCCTGGGTGGCCACCTCGGCGGGCGTGCCCTTCCGAAGGAAGCCGCCCTCGCCGGCGTAGGAGCCCTCGGTGTTCTCCCGGATGACCACGAAGTCGAGGCCCTTGCCGGTGAACGGCCGGAGGTTGATGTACTGGTCGAGCGCGAATCGCAGCCGCAGGATGATGCCCCGCTCGATGGTGCCGCCCGGGATGCGCGTGTCACCGATGGGCGGTCCGAGCGGGCCCTTCAGGATGGCGTCGCACCCGCGGATCGCCTCCAGCTCGGCGTCGTCGAGCACGTGGCCGTCGCGGAGGTAGCGGTCGGCGCCGAGGTCGAAGTCGACGGTCTCGACGTCGACGCCGGTGGCGCGCACGACCGCGAGGGCGGCGGCGGTGATGGCGGGGCCGATGCCGTCACCGGCGATCACACCGATCTTGTGGGTCACGAAGGGTCTCCTGGAACGAAAAAAGACCGCCCTCGGGCGGTCGCAGAGCACAGCACCTGAACGAGGTGAGTGCTCCTACGGAATGACTACCTCGGCGAAGGCGGACATCGCCGGCAAGGATAGCCTCAAACCCATGAGTGAGACCGTCTTCCGGCGTGACACCTACGAGCGGCTGGTCGAGGAGCTCGAGCAGCTGACCACCGAGGGACGCATCAACATCGCCCGCACCATCGAATCGGCTCGCGAGCTGGGCGACCTCAAGGAGAACGCCGACTACCACGCGGCCAAGGACGATCAGGGCCGCATGGAGGCGCGCATCCGCCAGCTGACGGCCATGCTCGAGGACGCGATCGTCCTCGACGACGACTCCTCGGCTGATGGACCGCGATCCCAGACCGTGGAGGTCGGCAGCGTCGTCAGCATCCGGTACGACGGCGACGATGACGTCGAGCAGTACCTGGTGGGCTCGATCGAGGAGCGGCGCGAGGGCATCGAGGTGGTCTCCCCCGGCTCACCCCTCGGCCGGGCGCTCCTCGGCGCCCAGGTCGGGAGCAAGGTCGCGTACCAGACGCCCAACGGTTCCGAGCTCACCGTGGAGATCGTGGACGTCGGCGCTTGACGCTCGCCCACAACCGATGATCGGCGGCGGTGATGCGCTGCCCCTGCGGGCGCGCGGGCTGATCGGCGACACGGCCACGGCCGCGCTCGTGGCCGCCGACGGCACCATCGACTGGTGGTGCCCGACGCGCTTCGACGCACCTGCGGCCCTCTTCCGTCTCCTCGATCCGGGTGGCGGAGCGGTGCGGGCTGGGCCGAGCGGCCCACCGAGGGCCGGCGTGCAGTCCTACGGAGACCGGGACAACGTGCTCCACACCACCCTCCAGGCCGGCAACGGTGCCGAGCTCGAGGTGACCGACTTCTTCCCCTGGTTCCACGACTCACCGGGTGGACGCATCGTTCGCATCCTCGAAGCCCGCCGGGGTTCGGTCGACGTCGAGGTCGACGTGGTGCCGGGATCCGCCTTCGGCCCGGCGCGCGACATCTCGAGCTGGTCGGAGGGCATGGCGTTCGACGGTGTCGTGGTGCGCACCGGCCACCCTTTCGACCAGCGGACCTCGCGCCTGCAGCTCCATGCCGGTGAGCGAGCCGTCGTCACCATCGACGGCCCGAAGAGCAAGGCCACTCCCCTGCGCGTCGACGACGCCTTCGACCTGCTCGACCGAACCACCACCGCCTGGCGCTCGCACCTCGGGCCCCTGACCTACGCGGGCCCGTACCGCGAGGCGGTCGAGCGCAGCCTCCTCGCCCTCAAGGCGCTGACCTACGGCCAGACGGGCACGGTGGTGGCGGCCGCCACCACGTCGCTGCCCGAGCACGTCGGCAGTGAGCGGAACTGGGACTACCGCTACGCCTGGATCCGGGATGCGTCGCTCGCGATCGACGCGAGCTACGACGCCGGGCTCACCGAGGAGAGCGAACGGTTCTCGGAGTGGCTCGGTGGCGTGCTGCGCGGCGCAGAGCTGCCGCTGCGCCCCGTCTTCTCCGTCGACGGCGAGCCGCTCGAGGGAGGCGAGACCGAGCTGGCCCTGGCCGGATGGCGCCGGTCGCAGCCGGTTCGGGTCGGCAACGGCGCCGAGCACCACCTGCAGCTGGACTTCTACGCCGACCTGGTGAGCGGCATCCACGTCGAGCAGATGCGCGATGCCAACAGCGCCGTCGAGCGGATGTGGCCCCAGCTGGCGCGCATGACCGACTGGCTGGCCGAAGCGTGGCAGCAGCCCGATCGCGGCATCTGGGAGATCCGCTCCGAGCCTCGCCACCTCGTGTCGTCCAAGCTGGCGTGCTGGTACGCGCTCGACCGCATGGCCGAGCTCGCCGCGGCCCGCAACCCGCTCGACCTCGATGCCTTCGGGTGGCGCACGGCGTCACGGGAGATCGTCGCCTGGCTGGAGCGGCACGGCCTGGCGGCCGACGGTGGGCTGCGGGCCGACCCGTCCGTGGCCGACCGGGCCGACGGGTACCTCAGCCAGGTGGCATGGCGGAGCCCCTGGCCGCTCGACCACCGCATCGTCACCAAGACCGTCGACCGCACGCTGCAGCAGCTCTCCGTGGGCCCGTTCGTGTACCGCTACCTGCCCGACAGCGACGACGGCCTGCCCTCGGGCGAGGGCGCCTTCCTCGCCTGCTCCTTCTGGGCGGTGGAGGCACTGGCCCGCCTGGGACGGTGGGAGGAGGCCCACGAACGCATGGAGGCGCTCGTCACCTTCTCCGGGCCTCTCGGGCTCCTTCCCGAGGAGGCCGACCCGATCAGCGGGGACTTCCTCGGCAACCTGCCACAGGCCCTGTCCCACCTCGCGCTGGTGCAAGCGGCGCTGGCCCTGGCCGAAGGGCCGACCTGATCCCTGGGTTCCGGTGGGGTCAGAGGCGGGACTCGATGTCGCGCGCCGCGACCGACACGGCCTTGGCGTAACGCTTGCCCGGCGAGCGCGACGTCCGCTCCACGGGCCCGGACACCGACACTGCGGCCACCACCCGATCCCCATCGCGCACCGGTGCGCTGACCGACGCCACACCGACCTCGCGCTCCTCGACGCTCTCCGCCCAGCCCTTGCGGCGCACGGCCGGTAGGTCGTTGAGCACCTTGGCCGCCGACCCGACGTCCATCGGCAGGGCCGCGCCCACCGGCACGATGGTGCGCAGGCTGTGGGGGGACTCCAGCGAGACGAGGCAGACCCGGCGATCGGCTCGGGGCACGTAGAGCTGCACGCTCTCCCCCGTCTCGTCCCGCAGGCGGTCGAGCGCCGGCCGGGCCGCCTCGGCCAGCGAGGCCTTGGTCAGACGGGCGCCGAGCGCGAAGCGGCCGTCCTCGGTGCGCCGCACCAGGCGGTGCACCTCGAGGGCGCTGGCCAGGCGATGCACCGTGGCGCGAGGCAGCCCGGTGGCGGCCACCAGGTCCGGCAGGTTCCGGGGCGCGACCTCGAGGGCGCCGAGGATCGCCGACGCCTTGTCGAGCACGCCGACTCCGCTTACAGTGGGTTCCACAGAACGGGATGCTACATCCCAGAATGTGAGATGCCATTCATGGCCAGTGACGGGAAGACGCTCAGCGACAAGGTGTGGGAACGGCACGTCGTCCGCACCGCGGAAGGCGAACCGGACCTCCTCTACATCGATCTCCACCTCGTCCACGAGGTCACCTCGCCGCAGGCCTTCGACGGCCTACGCCTGGCCAAGCGCACGGTGCGGCGGCCCGATCTGACACTGGCGACGATGGACCACAACGTGCCC
The DNA here is from genome assembly GCA_902805655.1 of uncultured Acidimicrobiales bacterium. Classification (GTDB taxonomy): domain Bacteria; phylum Actinomycetota; class Acidimicrobiia; order Acidimicrobiales; family CADCTF01; genus CADCTF01. Next base: position 8,545 of record CADCTF010000098.1, on the reverse strand, counting down.
ACGCAGAACATCGACCAGCCGGTGAAGGACGCCATCTCCCGCCGCCAGATGGAGGTGCTGGCCGAGAACTGCACCGAGTTCGGCATCCGGATGTACCCGATGGGTCACGCCAAGCAGGGCATCGTCCACATCATCGGCCCGGAGCAGGGCCTCACCCAGCCGGGCATGACGATCGTGTGCGGCGACAGCCACACGTCGACACACGGGGCGTTCGGCGCGCTGGCCTTCGGCATCGGCACCAGCGAGGTCGAGCACGTGCTGGCCACCCAGACCCTGACCCAGCCTCGGCCGGGCACGATGGCGGTCACCGTGGAGGGCGACCTGCCGCCCGGCGTGACCGCGAAGGACGTGATCCTCGCCATCATCGGCCGCATCGGCACCGGTGGCGGCATCGGCAGCATCATCGAGTACCGGGGATCAGCCATCCGGTCACTGTCGATGGAAGGCCGGATGACGGTGTGCAACATGAGCATCGAGGGCGGCGCCAAGGCCGGCATGATCGCCCCCGACGACACGACGTTCGCCTACCTGGAGGGGCGGGCCCACGCCCCCAAGGGGGCCGCTTGGGAGCGGGCGCTCGACGAGTGGCGAGCCCTCGCCACCGACGCCGGAGCGAAGTTCGACAAGGAGGTGCACCTCGACGCGGCGAAGCTTGTGCCCCACGTCACCTGGGGAACCAACCCCGGACAGGTCACCGCGCTCGACGCCGCCGTGCCCGATCCCGACTCCTTCGCCGACCTCACCGAGCGCGAGACGGCCGGCCGCGCGCTGGAGTACATGGGCCTGACCGCCGGCACGCCGATGCGCGAGGTGCACGTCGACACCGTCTTCATCGGCTCGTGCACCAACGGCCGCATCGAGGACCTTCGGGCGGCAGCGGACGTGCTTCGGGGCCGAAAGGTGTCCGACAGCGTGCGCACGCTCATCGTCCCGGGCTCGATGCTCGTGAAGTACGAGGCCGAGCAGGAGGGCTTGGACGAGGTGTTCCGGTCCGCCGGTGCGGAGTGGCGGGAAGCGGGCTGCTCGATGTGCCTGGCCATGAACCCCGACAAGCTGGCCCCCGGCGAGCGGGCCGCCTCTACGTCGAACCGGAACTTCGAGGGCCGCCAAGGGCCGGGCGGACGCACCCACCTGGTCTCCCCCGCCGTCGCCGCCGCCACCGCGGTGGCCGGCCACTTCGCCGCTCCCACCGACCTGGAGGCCTGAGATGGACCCCGTCCGCATCATCACCGGCACCGGCCTGCCCCTGCGCCGATCCGACGTCGACACCGACCAGATCATCCCGGCGGAGTGGCTCAAGCGCGTCGAGCGCACCGGCTTCGGCGAGGGCCTCTTCGACTCGTGGAGGAAGGACCCGACCTTTCCGCTCAACCAGCCACAGCACCGTGACGCGTCGATCATCGTCGCCGGCCCGAACTTCGGCACCGGTTCGTCCCGCGAGCACGCCGTCTGGGCCCTCACCGACTACGGGTTCCGGGCGGTGATCTCACCTCGCTTCGGCGACATCTTCCGTAACAACGCCACCAAGGCCGGGTTGGTGCCGGCAGTGGTGGACGAAGCCGTGGTGGTCGCGCTGCAGGACGCGATCGAGGCCGACCCCGACCTCGAGATCCACGTCGACATCGAGACCGGTCGCGTCTACGCGCCGAAGGCGGGCATCGACGCGCCGTTCCCGCTCGACGAGTTCACCCGCTACCGGCTGCTCGAGGGCCTCGACGACATCGGCCTCACCGAGCTGCACATGGACAGCGTCGACGCCTTCGAGGCCCAGCGGCCCGACCACCTGCCGACGACCACGAGCACCGCCACGGCCTGAGGCCACGGGCTCGCCGCCCGCCTCAGGCGGCGGTGCGGCGGGTGAGGTAGGCCGCGACCCGCTCGGCCACGCGCAGCGCGTCCTCCTCGATGCCGGGCGGCGACGAGTCGCCCAGCTCGAGAGCCTCGGCCAGGTCCAGCAGGGCGAGCACAGCTTCGACCGCGGGCGGCACGATCCGGCGGGTGGAGCCCAGGTGACGAGCCACCTCGGCCGGGTCGGCCAGGCCCAAGGTCGTGCGACCCATGACACGGGCCAACGCCTCGTCGAGCATCCCCCGGACGCTGGCCGCGATCACGAGCCGGGCCTCCAGGGTCGATACGGGAGAACGGGGTGCAGGTTCGGGTAGCTGGTGAGCGAAGCGGCGCGCCGACGCAAGCGCTGATCCGGCATCGATGGAGGTCGGGCGGCGGGCGACCCACGGCAGGCGGGAGGACAGGATCGGGCGGGTCTTCAGCAGCGCATCCACCCGCTCATCCTCCGCCTGCGCGCCGGAACCGACGAGTGGCAGCTCAGCCATTGTCCGCTAGGATCCTGCCATGCCCCATGTCGTCGCCGCCGTCCTGATGGAGGGAGGCGGGCCGTTCGAGCTCGCGGTGCTGTGCGAGGTCTTCGGCATCCAGCGACCCGAGCTGGCCGACCCCTGGTACGAGTTCCTCATCGTGTCAGAGGGGTCCGCCCCGGCGACGACGAACTTCGGTCTGCAGCTCTCCACCCCCTACCGGCTGGCCGACCTCGAGCGGGCCGACACGATCGTCGTTCCGGCCGCACCGATGAGCTTCGAGCCGAGCGCAGCCCTGGTCGACGCCCTGCGGCGGGCCCATGCGCGCGGGGCTCGCATCGTGTCGGTCTGTTCCGGCGCGTTCGTGCTGGCCGAGGCCGGGCTCCTGGACGGCAAGCGGGCGACGACGCACTGGATGCACACCGACGAGCTGACGCGACGCTTCCCCGCGATCGACGTCGATCCGCGCGTGCTGTACATCGACGAGGGCGACGTCCTGACCTCGGCCGGCACCGCGGCCGGCATCGACCTCTGCCTGCACATCGTGCGCCTCGACCACGGCGCCGCGGTTGCGAACGCAGTGGCCCGAAGGATGGTGGTGCCTCCGCACCGCGAGGGCGGCCAGGCGCAGTTCGTCGACCTGCCGGTGCCGGAGTGCGACGCGGACGACCCCATCGGCGCCGTGCTGGGCTGGATGCTCGAGCACCTCGATGCCGCCATCTCCGTCGAGGCACTGGCCCGCCGCAGCAACATGAGCCCCCGCACCTTCGCCCGCCGGTTCCGAGCCGTCACCGGCACAACCCCCCACCAATGGCTGCTGAGCCAACGCGTGCTGCTGGCCCAGCGACTCCTCGAGTCCACCGACACCCCGGTGGAGCGCATCGCCTCCCAGGCCGGGTTCGGCTCGGCGGCCAACCTACGGCAGCACTTCCAGCGCGAGGTCGGCACGTCACCGCTCGCCTACCGCCGCACGTTCGGCAGCAATGAGGCCGGCGAGGAAGCCAGCTGAGCGACAGCCGGGCGCAGGACGGTCCCTGGCGGGGGGGCGCCAGGGACCGTCTCATCTCTCCCGTCAGCCGACTACCTACGGCGGATCATTCGTTCAGACGCTGTGCGGGCAGGTGTTCCGGTACTCCGAGATCGTCGTGCTCACCGATGGGGGCGGGCACAGGAACTGCTCGTACCGGGTGTCGTTGTCGACGAAGCGCTTCAGCCAGGCGATCGAGTACCTGGCGATCGTGGTGTTCGGGCTGTTCGGTGCGAAGTGGCTCGCGCTGTTCAGCTCGAGGTAGGCCTTGTCGAGCGTGGACGGAAGGCTCTGGTAGAAGGGCTCGGAGTGCGAACCGACCGGGGCGGTGCTGTCGTTCTCGGCGCCGATGATGAGCGTGGGCGTCTGCACGGAGCCCCACGTCTTGTCGGTGTGCCAGGGCGTGAGCGGGATGGCGGCCTGCAGCGACGGACGGCGCTCAGCTGCCCGCAGCGACCCTCCACCACCCATCGAGTGACCCATCACCGCCAGGCGGCTGCTGTCCACGCGGGAGCGGACCGAGCTGCTGCCCGTGAGGTAGTCGAGGGCGGCCAGGAGCTGCGTGGCCCGTGAGTCGGGCTGGTCGTAGCGGGAGTTCGTGTCGATGGTGATGACGACGAAGCCCTGCGATGCCAGGCGCGGGCCGAGCCAGCTGATCGACGACTGCGTGCCGCTGTAGCCCGGGGAGATGGCCACGCCGCCGAACGTGCCCGACGTGGTGGACGTCGGGTAGTAGATGGTCGCGGCGCCGAAGCCGGGGGTGTACCAGTCCGAGACGGTGGTGCTCGACGTGGTGAACGGCCCTCTCGTCGCCTCGATGCTGGCGTTCGTCGGGTCGGGGCCCCGCCGGTACTCGACCTCTGCTCCGGCCGGCGCGGCGCCGACGAGCGTCATGGCCGCCAGGAGGAGCGCCACTACGACGGTGCGCACGACCGGCGTACGGGGTGCTGCCGGGAACTTCGAGTGGGTCATTTCTGGCCTTTCCGTTGACATTGCGGCGAACGTAACGTGACCCTTGTCACATGACGACGCCTCTGCACGCCAACGGGGTGACCGAACCCGCCACGTCTCCCGAGCCGACCGTGCTGGCTGCGTGGACGGCGACGCTCGTGCGCGCGTTGGACGCCCGGGGGATCGACGGAGCGGGTCTGGCCCGAGCCGCAGGCATCGACCCTGCGGTCTTCGACGTCAACGGCGCCCGCATCCCCCTGCCGCGGACGACCGAGCTGTGGCGGTTGGCGGTCGAGGCCACCGACGACCCCTGCCTCGGGCTCGACGTCTCGCTCTACGTCCGGCCCAACACCTTCAACGCGCTCAGCCTGGGGGTGGCGGTCAGCGCCAGCGTGCGGGAGGCGCTCGACCGGATGGTCCGCTTCTCCATGATCGTGCTCAGCACCTCCCTGGAGAACACGGCCACCCGGGAGGGGAGCCGGATCGTCTACACATCGAAGCCCCTGCCCGGTGCAGCCGCGCCTGCGCACGAAGCGATGGAGGCCATCACGGCGTGCATCATCCGCGCCGCTCGCTTCCTCGGCGACCAGAGCATCTCGCCGTGCGAGGTGCGGCTCATGCGTCCGGAGGCGCCGAGGTCGAGCCGCTTCGAGTCCTTCTTCCGATGCCCCGTGCGCTACGGCTCCGACCACTACCGCACGACCTTCGACGCGGCGGTGGTGAGCCGCCCACTCGGCTCGACGTCCGTCGACCTGGCCCGGGCGGCGGACCGGCTCTCGGCGGAGTACGTCGAGCGGGTGCGCAAGGCCGGTGCCGTCGCCGAGCAGGTTCGAGACGCGGTGGAGGCCCTGCTCGGGGTCGCGGAGCCCACTCCGAGCGCAGTCGCATCACGGCTGGCAATGAGCCCCCGGACCCTGCAGCGCCACCTTCAGCGGGAGTCCACCACCTTCCGCGACGTGGTGGCCGAGGCACGGGTCGCACGAGCGAAGCAGCTCATCGCCGCCGACGGCCTGGGAGCCGACGCCATCGCCCGGCGCCTGGGGTTCAGCGACACCGCTGCGTTCCGGCGGGCCTTCAAGCGGCGCACGGGCATGACCGCCGGCCAGTTCGCCTCGAGGGTCCGCTAGCTCCGGCCACCTCTGCCGCCGGCGCACGGCCGTATGGTTGCGAGCACAATGATCGAGCTCACCGAAGAGATGCGTACCCGCCTGTCCAGCGCCCTCAAGGACGGCTACCCGGTGATCGCCGCCAGCGTGGAGCCGAACGGCGCCCCCAAGCTCTCCTTCTACGGCAGCACGCACGTGCACGGGGCGGACTCGCTGGCCATCTGGGTGCGCAACCCGGAGTCCGGCATCCTCGACCGGCTTCAGGCCAACCCGCACATGAGCTTCCTGTACCGCAACCCGGCCGAGCGGCTGCGCTGGGTCTTCGACGGACGGGCTCGTGTCGTCGACGACCCTCAGGAGGCGGCTGCGATCTACGACGCCATCCCGGACTTCGAGAAGACGACCGATCCGGAGCGCAAGGGCCGGGCGGTCGTCATCGATCTCGACAAGGTCAGCGGCCGCGACCTCCTCATGGAGCGCTGAGCGGCCACGCCTGGGTGTGCACGGAGGGCTCCCCGCCCAGCCGGGACCACAGCTCCTCGGCCAGGTGCGGCGCGAGGGGCGCCAGCAGCAGAGCGGTGGTGCGACACGCCTCTTGGCGCTCCGGGCCGTCGGCCAGCTCCGTCTGGATCCAACGGGTCAGCTCCATCAACGCCGCCAGGGCCACGTTGAAGCGCAGCTGCTCCACCGCCGTGGTGACCCGCTCCACACTGCGGGCGACGGTATCCGCCGCGGTCGCCGGCACCGCGGCGTCCGTGCCGGCCCCCTGTGCGGCCGGCTCGGTCACCACCCGCCAGAGCCGGGTGAAGAAGCGCTCGATGCCGGCGATGGTTCCGACCCGGAAGCTGCCACCCTGCTCCCACGGGGCCGTGAACAGCAGTGCGCAGCGCAAGGCGTCGGACCCGTGCCGATCGACCAGGTCGTCGGGCGACACCACGTTGCCGCGGCTCTTCGACATCTTGGCGCCGTCCTGCAGGATCAGCCCGCCCAGGCGCACCCTCGGGAACGGCTCGTCGAAGGGGACGAGACCGAGGTCGTGCAGCGCCATGGTGACGAACCGGGCGTAGAGGTGGTGGCGCTGCACGTGCTCCAGGCCACCGGCGTAGAAGTCGACCGGCAGAAAGCGAGCGGTGCGCGCCTCGTCCCAGGGGCGGTCGTCGAAGTCGGCGGAGGGATAGCGCAGGAAGTACCACGACGAATCCACGAAGGTGTCGGCGACGTCGGTCTCCCGCTTCGCCGGCTGGCCGCAGGTCGGGCACGTCGTGCGCACGAACTCCTCGATGGTCGCGAGTGGAGACCTCCCGGTGCCCGTGGGGCGGAAGTCCACGACCTCGGGGAGCTCGACCGGCAGCTCGTGCTCGGGGACGGCCACCGGCCCGCAGCTCGGACAGTGGACGATGGGGATGGGCGGCCCCCAGTACCTCTGCCGCGAGATGAGCCAGTCGTGCAACCGGTAGCTGACCGAACCGTCCGGTTGCTCGCTCCGGCCGATCCACTGCCGCTGCAGGCGCTTCGCCCGTTCCGACCAGTCGAGCCGGTCCAGCCCGGCGAGCATGCGGTCCGCGTACGCAGTGGTGCGGAGGAACCACTGCCGCATCTCCCGCTCGACGACCTCGCTGGCACATCGCTCGCAGCGGGTGCCGCCGTCCTCGGTCTGCTCGCGCGCCAGCACCGTCCAACAGCCGGGACACCACAGCACCGCCGCATCGGCCTGGTACATCAGCCCGGCGTTGAACAGCTGCACCAGGAGCCACTGAGTCCACCGGTAGTAGCGCGGCGAGCTGGTGTCGACGGAGTGCTCCCAGTCCCACGCCATCCCCCCGCGCGACAGCTGCGAGCGGAACGTCTCGGTGGTGCGACCGGTGAGGTCCTTCGGGTGCTGGCCCCGCTTCAGCGCGAAGTTCTCGGTGTGGATGCCGAACGCGTCCCACCCGATCGGCTGGAACACCGCCCGACCGCACATCCGCTGGTAGCGACCGAAGGCGTCGGCTCCGGAGTACTTGAACACGTGGCCGATGTGGAGCCCCTCGGCCGAGGGGTACGGGAACTCGACCAGGTTGTAGAAGACCTTCGCGGGGTCGACCGTGTCGAGGTCGTCGATCAGACCGACCCGGTCGGCCCTCCAGAGCTCGCGCCATCGAGCCTCCACCTCGTGGGCGTCGTACGGCACGCCCACCGGAGGCCACTCCCCCTCATCGCACACCATCCAGCCGGTTGACCGCGCTCAGCACGGCCCGCAACGAGGCGGCCAGGATGCTCTTGTGCATGCCGACGCCCCAGCGGATGCCCTCGTCGGTGCGCACCTCGACATAGGCCACCGCGGTCGCGTCGGACCCGGCGCTCACGGCATGCTCCGCGTAGTCCACCACCTCCACGTCGGTGCCGAGCTCGACGTTGAGCGCGTGCACGAAGGCGGCTATCGGCCCGTTGCCCTGCCCGGCGATGGTGCGGTGCTCGCCGTTGACCAGCACCTGGGCGGTCACGGACGCGCTTTCGTCACCCGTCGTGATCTCGTGGCTCAACAGCTGGAGCGTCGGGTCGCTCGGGAGGTACTCCTCCTGGAAGCGGGCCCACATCTCGCTGGGTGCGATCTCCGTGCCGGTGTCCTCGGTGATGGTCTGGATGGCCTTGGAGAACTCGATCTGCAAGCGGCGCGGCAGGTCGAGGCCGTGCTCCGCCTTCATGATGTAGGCGACGCCGCCCTTCCCTGACTGGCTGTTCACCCGGATGACGGCCTCGTAGGTGCGCCCGACGTGGGTCGGGTCGAGGGGCAGGTAGGGCACCTCCCACAGCTCGTAGTCGTCGGGCAGCGCCTCGACACCCTTCTTGATGGCGTCCTGGTGCGAACCGGAGAAGGCGGTGTAGACGAGGTCGCCCACGTACGGATGCCGCGGGTGCACGGGCAGGCGGTTGCAGTACTCGGCCACCCGGCGCAGGGCATCGATGTCGCTCATGTCCAGCTCGGGATCGACGCCCTGGCTGAACAGGTTCATGCCCAGCGTGACCAGGTCGACGTTGCCGGTGCGCTCGCCGTGGCCGAACAGGCAGCCCTCGACGCGGTCGGCGCCGGCCATCAGCGCCAGCTCGGTGGCCGCGGTCGCGGTGCCGCGGTCGTTGTGCGGGTGCAGGGAGATGGCCACGTGCTC
>CADCTF010000097.1 GCA_902805655.1 uncultured Acidimicrobiales bacterium | reverse complement strand
GGGTTGACCGGCATCGTGTCCCCGAACGCCGTCCCGGTCGCCGACAGCTCGCTCCAGGTCGACATCCCCGTGATGGTGGCCGCCACGATCGTGCTCTTGCCCATCATCTGGAAGGGGTTCGAGATCCGGCGGTGGGAAGGTCTCGTGCTGGTGGCCTTCTACGCCCTGTACGTCACCTTCCTGATCCTCGACTCCAGCGGAAGCGGCGCCGTCAACGTCGTGCGCCCCATCGCGCTGATCGCTGCCCCCCTCGTCCTCCTCGGCTTCACGCTGGCGGCGGTGCAGGCCCGCCGCAACCAGCACCGGGAGCCGGCCGACCTGAAGTAGCGATCACGGTCACCCGAGCCACACGGCGGCGCTCGCTCAGACGAACTGCTGGGTGAGGTCCGCGACCTTGTCGAAGGTCTTCCTGATCTCGGGCAGGGACTGGCTGCCGTCGCGATACGCCTGCTTCGACATGTCCCTGTCTCCGAAGCGAAGTCGGCCGGAGTCGCTGTCGATGACGTCGGCGACCAGCAGCGCGCCGGTCTCGTGGTCGAAGCCGCACTCGATCTTGAAGTCGAAGTACGTGCCGCCGAGCCTCTCCCACGCGCGCTCGACAGCCGCGGTCGTGGTGGACGACGCCGCCTTGCCCTCGATGACGTCGTGCTTGGCTCCGTCGCCCGCGGTGATGTCGTCCTTGCTGCGGATCAGCACCGTGCCGTCGCCGGCGTCGATGATGATCTTCGTCTTGCCTTCGATCAGCGCCGCAAAGCGCTCCGCTGGTGTCGGGGTGGTTCCCATGGTCTTGGCCTCCATCGCCTGGTCGATCGCCGCAACGAGTCCTTCCAAGCCTTGGATGCGGTCGAGCAGCAGCTCGCGCTGGTAGGCGAGGTGCTCCACTGCATCCCTCGGCGAAGCGAGGACGACGGAGATGTGATCAAGGGAGAACCCGAGCTCTCGGTAGAAGAGGATCTGTTGCAGCCTCTCGAGGTCCGCGTCGTCATAGACGCGGTAGCCCGACGCGGATCGTGCGGCCGGCGACAACAACGCGATGTGCTCGTAGTGGTGAAGCGCTCGGACCGTGACGCCCGACCACCGCGCAACCTCTCCGACCGTGTAGCCCATGTTCTCCCTCCGGTGGAGACTCAACAGCCTGACGGGCCCCGTGCGGGGTAGACACCGCAGCGGTGGACGACCCATTCGAACTCGAGCGCTTCGTCGCTGCCCAGGACGCCGGCGGCACGTACGCCCGTGCGGTCGAGGAGCTGCGCCGGGGCGACAAGACCAGTCACTGGATGTGGTTCGTGTTCCCGCAGATCGAAGGCCTCGGGCACAGCGCGATGTCGACCCGGTATGCGATCTCCTCCCTGGCGGAGGCTCGGGCCTACCTGCGCCACCCGGTGCTGGGGCTGCGGCTGCTGGAGTGCGCCGGCATCGTCGCGGTGACGCACGACCGCACGGCCACGCAGGTCTTCGGCTTCATAGACGCGCAGAAGCTGCACTCGTCGATGACCTTGTTCCACCGGGCTGCGCCCGACGAGGCGGTGTTCCGGGAGGTGCTCGACCGCTTCTTCGCCGGCGTCACCGACGAGTCGACCGACCAGCGGCTCTGACCCCCTGAATCAGAGGACGGCGGCGGCCAGCACGGCGGCGCGCAACCGGGGCAGGTGGCGCTCGAACTCGGCGAGCACCGCCTCGATGGTGACCGGAGCGATGTCGGGGCGGTCGTCCACCCCGGAGTCGTAGTCCGTGATGAGGCCGATCGCCGCGTACGGGATGTGCAGCTCTCGGGCCAACACCGCCTCGGGGTACTGGGTCATGTTGATCAGGGTCCCGCCCATCGACCGGTACCAGCGGGACTCGGCGCGGGTGGCGAAGCGCGGCCCGTTGATGACGACGACGGTGCCCCCGTCGACGGCGTCCGGCGTGCCGGTCAGGAGCGCCTGACGGGCGGCGGCGTCGTAGGGCTCGGCGAACTCGGCGTGACGGAGCCCGTCGTGGAAGGCGTCGAAGAAGGTGTCGGCGCGGCCGCGGGTGCGGTCGATCAGCTGGTCCGGCACCACGAGCGTCCCGGGGCCGAGGTCGGCAGTGAGCGACCCGCAGGCGAAGGTGGCGAGGATGCGGCGCGCGCCCAGGTCGGCCAGCGCCCGGAGGTTTGCCCGGTAGTCGACGGCGTGGGGCGGCACCCGATGCCCGTCGCCGTGGCGGTTGAGGAAGGCGACCCGGCGGCCCTGCACCTCGCAGATGGCCACCGGCCCGACCCGGTCGACCACCGGCGCCAGCTCGTAGAGGCCGGAGCCACCGATGATCGCGACGTCGATGCCCGCATCCATCCCGCCATTGTCGTCGGCCGGATGGAAGGCCTCGTGCCGAGCAGTCCACCCCTACGGGGGATCAGGCGGCAGAAGCGCCGGCCGAGAGGGAGACGTCCTGGAAGCCGAGGCCCGGCGTGAAGCGCACGATGACGTAGGCCGGCAGGTCATCGTCGAGCTTCTCGTCCACCGAGCGGAGGGCGGTCGCGAGCGGTTCCACCAAATCGGTGCCGTAGCGGGTGCGCCAGACGCTCTCCGCAGCCTCGAGGTTGGCGCGGTGGCCCTGGCTGATGCGCCGGCCTCGATCCGTGAGGTGCGCCGTGCGGAGCCGGCCGCTTCCCGTCACCTGCACCACGCCATGGCGCTCGAGCAGTGACTTCCCCGTGCCGTTGACGCCGAGCACGGGCGGGAGCTCGGCGAGTGGTCGCGACCCGGAAGGCAGGGAGGTGGCGAGCATCGCGGCCATGGCCATAGGGAAGAGCGCGAGCTCCTCGTAGTCGATGGCGAACGCCATCAGCGCCTGGGAGAGCAGCGCGTGCAAGGGCAGGGCGTGCACCGACTCGCCTCCACCGGTGCGGACGACCGGCACCCAGTCGGCCCCGTGGGCCGGGATGCGAGGCGGGCCCGGCTTGGCCGGTACCGACTGCCCGCCGACCGCGCTCGGGTCGGTTCCGTACGGCATGGGGTAGTGGGGCAGCTCGACGGCCAGCGCACCGACGAAGCCTTCGAGCGCACGCCGCAACGAGGTGGCCGAGCCCTTGCCCATGCGGGCGGTCGACGCCTGCTCCGCGAGGGGGACGAGGTCAGCCCAGGCGTCACGGGCCGACCGACCGATGCTGGTCAGCCGCACGACCTGCGACCGGGAGGTCGGGCCGGTCAGCTCCAGCCAGCCGAGTCTCTCGAGGCCGAGCCAGGCCTTCGCCGCACGGCGGGAGATGCGAGCCGCCGCCGGTAGGTCGGCCACGGGGAGGCCGTCGGCGGGGATGACGCGCAGCAGGTTGGCCCACAGCAGGAGCGACGGTGGCCAGTCGCCGGCCGCGCCCTGTCGCTCGAGCTCGCGGCTGGCGTCCAGCAGCGCACGGGCCAGGCAGGCCGACAACGGCACCATCGGCCGCGATGTTGCCACTACCGGGTCGGGAGGAGAAGCCCTTTCGGGTCCGGCCAGACGTACCGGATGCCGGTGACGCTGCCACCGCCCGGGGGCTCGGAGACCTCGCGATCCGCCTCCTCCCCGCCGAGCGCCCGGTAGAACGCCTGGCCTTGCGTGTTCTGCACGAGGACCCACAGGTGCATCGCCGCTCCTGGCCGCCGGTCGACGACAGCCGTCGCCGCCTGAGCCATCAGCCCGCGGCCGATGCCGGAGCGCTGCAGGTCGTGTCGCACGTGGAGGTTGTCCAGCAGCGCTCCCCACCGGGAGTCTGCGTCGAGCACGACGTGGACGAAGCCCAGCACGACGCCGCCGGCCTCGGCCACGACGGTGTGGGTGGAGTCGATCGGGTGCGCCAGCCGGGCCGTCCAGACCTCCACGCGCTCTTCGAGGATCGGACCGTCGAGGTACTCGTCCCGGAACACCCCGCGGTAGTGCCTCCGCCAGCTGTCGGCGTGGAGCGCGGCGATGGCCGGTGCATCCTCCGGGCCGGCTCGGCGGTACCGCGCCGTCGGAGTTGCTGGCGGCGCAGTCATCTCGGGAACGGCACGTCGGGCTGGACGGGCTCGTCGTAGTCGACACCATCGACGTCGAAGCCGAAGCGGCGACGGAGCTGGGCCCCGAAGCCCTTCATCCGCGGTCGCACCACCCGTGTCTCCACGCGGCAAGTCTGGAGCATGGACGAACGCGGAGCCGGCCAGATCTTTCAGCTGTACCTCGACGGAGCGGAGATCATCACGGGTGCGCTGGCCGAACCCGCCGTGGGCGAGGCCTGGCACCGTCCGTCGGTGCTGGAGGACCAGCTGGTCGGCGGGTTGGCGGGCCACCTGGCCCGCGGTGGGGTGTGGGTGGTGGAGGACTACCTCCGGACCACGGACGCCGCCGGCCCGATCGACTTCGAGAGTGCGGCGCAGTACTTCGCCACGCTCATGAGCGCAGTGACGGCCGACGACCACCAGGCGATCCGCGACCGGGGTGCGGCGCTGGCTGCCCTCGGACAACGAGAGCTGGTGGAGATGCTGGTCGGCCGGTTGGCGGCCGTGCGCACCACCCTCGGCGCGGTGGCGCCGGACCACCGGATCAGCGTGTCCGGCGGCAACGGGATGCGGCTCGGGGACTATCTCGTCACCCGAGTGGTGGAGCAGGTCGTCCACATGGACGATCTCGCCCGCAGCATCGGCGGCGAACCCTGGCCGATGCCGGAGGAGGCAGTGCGGCTGGCGATTCGCGTCGGTGCCGAGATCGGCGCCCTGCGGCACGGGGCGGCGCCCATGGTGCGGGCCCTGTACCGGCGTGGCTTCGCCGACGGGCCGCTCCCGGTGCTGTGAGGGCGCCCGGTGGGCGCGGGATCAGAAGGCGGGACGAAGTGAAGCGGCGATGCGCCCGGCCACCATCTGCACCATCGCCGGCGTCAGGGGGCCCTGCCGGCTGACGTCCTGCACGAACCGGCCCGGCCAGGTGACGGTGACGTGCCCGTCGCCGACCAGGACGGGCTTCTGGGTGACCGCGAGGTCTGCACCGACGAAGCACAGCACCGCCGAGAAGGTGCCACTGCACGCCTCGACCATGTCCCCGGCCGCGTCCCGCACCGCGCTGATCTGGCCGGCCATGGCGTCGACCCGCTTGTCCTGGGCACGACCCTGCACGAACACCTGGCGCTGGGTCGGGCGCACGAAGCTGCGGGTCGAACGGATCTCGAGGAGCCCAGAGCTGGGCTGAGCGTCGATGACGTAGACGCCCTTCGGGCCGATGACGATGTGGTCGATGGACTCGAGCCCCCCCGCCTGCCGGTCGTGGAGCACCACGAATCCCTCGTCGTGCAGCCGCTCGAACCTCTGGCGAACTGCCTCCCGCACGTCGCGGCGAGCTTGCTGCCGGGCTCCGAGTCCGCGGACCGATCGGCTCGTCACGCCGACGTTGACCGGCGTGGCCCCTTCGTGCCGAACCGGCACCGGCACGGCCACGGATGCCCTGCGTGCACGTGGGGCGTCGGACCGGAGACTTGTGGCTTCGCTCACACCGTCGTATCGGCACGAAGGGCTCCGACCTGATCTCTGCGCCGTCAGTACGGTGAGCGGGTGACATCCGGGGTGCTCGATCCGGTCGAGCAGGCGGCCGTGCAGCGGCGAGTCCTGCGCGTGCTGACCGTGGGGCAGGTGCTGGGGGCGGCGGCGCTCGCATCGGCCTTCACCGTGGGCGCCTTCGTCGTGCAGGAGATGCTCGGCCACGACACCCCCTGGGCCGGCATCGCCACGGCCACCGTCACCCTGGGTACGGCCACCATGGCCCAGCTGCTCTCGCGGCTGATGGGTCGGCGCGGCCGGCGTCCCGGCCTGCAGCTCGGCTACCTGCTGGCCGGCATCGGTGGTCTGCTGGCCGCCCTCGGGGCCGAGCGGTCGCTGCTTCCCGTCTTCCTGATCGGGCTCTTCCTGCTCGGGAGCGGCCAGGCCTCCAACCTGCTGGCCCGATACGCCGCCGCCGACCTGGCCGCGGTCGATCAGCGGGGTCGAGCCATGAGCCGGATCCTCTTCGCCTCCACCTTCGGCGCGGTGCTGGGTCCGGTGTTGATCGCGCCCGCCGAGCGAGCCGGCCAGGCGCTGGGGTTCGGGTTCTACACCGGCCCCTGGGCGTTCACGGGATTGTTCTTCCTCGGCGCCATGGTCAACACCGCCGTTCGGCTCCGACCCGATCCGCTCGTGCTCGCCGCCGGCACCACGCCGCGAGGTCCACGCGCGGTCGACGGGCCGGCCCGCCGTCAAGCGCTCGCCATCATCGGCAACAGCTCAGGGGCTCGGCTGGCGCTGACGGCCATGGTGCTGTCGCAGATGGCCATGGTGACGGTGATGGCCATGACGCCGGTGCACCTCAAGCTCCACGGCCACGAGACGGTCAGCGCCTACGTCATCTCGTCGCACATCGCCGGCATGTACGCCTTCAGCCCGCTCGTCGGCCGCTTCAGCGACAAGCAGGGCCGATTGCCCACCATCCTCATCGGCGGCGTGCTCCTGTTCCTGGCCGCCGCACTCGCCACTGTCTCGGGTGATGTCGAGCAGCTGCTCTTTCCGGCGCTGTGGCTCCTCGGCATCGGCTGGAGCTTCGGCCTCATCGGCGGGTCCAGCCTGCTGGTCGAATCCGTGTCGCCCGCCGATCGCGTGCGCGTGCAGGGAACCGCCGACCTACTGATGAGCTTCTGCGGCGGCCTCGCCGGCCTCTCGTCGGGCTTCATCCGGGGCACCTTCGGGTTCCCGGTGCTGACGCAGCTCGCCGCCCTCGCCGCCCTCGCCCTCATCGGAGCCGTCACCGTCGCCAGGCGTGGGGCCAACCCGCCGGTGCTCGTCTGACGCTGACCCCAACGGACCTGTCAGCTCCGACCGAGCTCGTCGAGGACCTCGCAGAAGGTTCGGAACCGCTCGGGGCCCACCTCGGCGGCAAGGGCGGCCTCCAGCTCGGCGATGCGCGACTCGGTGGCGGCCTTGACCCGTTCGCCCCTAATCGTGCGATGCACCCGGACGGCGCGCCCGTCATCCGGGTCGGGCCGCACGGCCACGAGCCCGCGCGCCTCGAGCTCACGCACGCGCTTGCCGATCGCCTGCTTGGTGATCCAGCTCCCTTCCGCGAGCGACGTCGGCCTCGTGCCGTCCCGTTCGATGAGCCCGAGGATGCGCCCCTCCGAGCCACGGAGGACGCCCGTTCCGCGCATCCGCGCCTCCATCTCGTGGCCGAGCCGGCGCTGGAACCGATCGAGCAGTGCCAGGAGGTGGGAAGACTGGTAAATCACGTTGACAATCTAGTCAACCGAGGTTACTACTGTCGACCATGTGGACGATCGATCAGGCTCGCACGTGGCCCCGCACACCCCTCGGCCACCGGGTCGCCAACATGACGACGCGCAGCCTCGAGCGCGCCACCGGCACGCTCCCCGACGGCCGCCGCGCCTCGGTGGTCGTGAAGACCTTGCAGCCGGCGTCGGCATCACCGATCTTCGCCGTGATCCCACCGCAGTTCCATGCCACCGTCCTCCGCGAGCTCCACTGGCTCGACGAGCCCCGCGTGTACCGGTCGGGCTTGGCCGACACGATGCCTGACGGGGTGCGGATGCCGATCGTCCATGCGATCGACGAGGAGCCCGAGCTCGTCACCTTGTGGCTGGAGGACGTCGATGACGTCACGCCGTGGGACCCTGCGCGCTACCGCCGCTCTGCCGCCGCGCTCGCGCGCCTCGGCGCCCGTTGGCCGGGCGACACCGCCATGGAGCAGCTAGGCATGGGCCACCGCGACATCGCCGGGCTGTTCTTCGGCAAGGTCACGCACAACGATCTGGCGATCCAGATGGACGATGCGTTCTGGGCGAGCCCTCTCGTCGCAGATTGCGTCGACGAACACCACCGGGCCGACCTGTTCCGGCTGGCCGAGCTGATGCCGCCGATGATCGCCTCGCTCGACTCGCTCCCCCGTGGCATGTGCCACGGCGATGCCGCGCCGGACAACTTGCGGGAGCCGAGCGGCGTCGACGGTCCGATCGTCGTCATCGACTGGTCGTACGGCAACGTCGACGCGCTGGGCAGCGACCTCGGCCAGCTGCTCGTCGGCCGCTTCGACGAGGGCCGTGAGCACCTCGACACCGAGGTGATCGCAACGGCCATCCTCGGCGGCTTCCTCGAGGGCGTCGGCGACGCATCGGACGCCGTGTCGGTGGAGCGCGCGTTCGCCGCGCACCTGGCGATCCGGTCGGTCTTCGGTGCGCTCCTGCTCGACCGACCGGACCTCGACGAGCCCGACCAGGCCCGGATCCTCGCCGAACGAGCGAACGTCGCGCGCTACGGCCTCGACCTCGCGCTGAGGTGGGCCACGACGCCGGCCTAGAGCCGGCCCAGCCTGGGCCTCTCGAGGTCAGACGCGCACCTCGTAGTAGAGGTTGGAGGGCTCGTCGAAGTCGTGGCGCACGAACCGGCTGAACCCGGCATCGGCGCAGAGCTGCTGGAGCAGCTCGGGGTGCAGGCCCAGGGTGCCGAGCCCGGCGCCGTCGGGCTCGGACAGCGCGGACGACATGCAGCTGGTGATGGAGAACCCGTACATCATCGCCGCCATCGGGTTCTTCAGGTTGTCCTTTGGTCGGGGCGCGCAGCGGATGTCCTTGACGAGCCAGGTGCCGTCGGCGCGGATCGACCGGCGGATGGCCGCCAGCGTCTCGGTGGGCGCCGTCATGTCGTGCAGGCAGTCGAGGGTCAGCACGAAGTCGAAGGTGGGCTCCTCGGGGAGTGCGTCGGCGCCGGCCAGGTGCAGCGTGACGTTCTCGAGCCCCGCCTCCTCGACCAGCCGGCTCGCCCGCTCGATGGCGTGGCGGGAGATGTCGAAGCCGTGGACCTGTGCCCGCGGGAATCGCCGGGCGAGGGCGACGAGGGCCACCCCGGCCCCGCAGCCGATGTCGGCCACCACGCCGCCGGCGTCGAGCCGGGCCTCCACGCCGTCGAGCGCGGGCAGGATCCGGGGCACGAGCGCCAGGCGGGTCCAGGGGCCGAGCATGCGTTCCGTGCGGTGGGCACCGGCCGGACCCTGTCGGTCGTACGGAAGGCCGAGGCCCGTGCGGAAGGCGCCGGCCAGGTCGTCGACGAAATCGGGCGCAGCGGGGGTGCCGAACGCGCCGGCGGCGAAGAACAGCGAACCCTGCTCGTCGGCCAGCACGGCGGCCGCGGCCTCGGTGAGCTCGAAGCGGTCGTCGTCGTGCCAGGTGAGCAGGCCGGCGGCCCCCTGTCCGCGCAGCCACTCCATGACCCAGCGCTCGTGAAGGTTCGTCCGCTGGGCGAGCTCGGCGGCGCCGAGGGGGCCTGCCCCTCGCAGCGCCCGGTAGAGGCCGAGGCGGTCACCGAGGTGGATGAGCAGCGAGACCATCTCGCCCTGCTTGTAGCTCCACACCCGGAAGGCGAAGGCTCCGATCTCCTCCGGGCTCGGCCGCTGCAGCTCGTCGTCGTTCATGACGTGGATCATCGTCGTTCGTCCCGCTCTGCGCTCCGTCGCTCGGTGAAATCGATTGCGAACGCGGTGGCACTCTGCTGCGCTCCCACGTTCGCCGCGTGTTCGGAGAGCACCGCATGACACCACTCAAGCTGCACGCGGACGAGGTCGAGGTCGACGACGGACTGGTCCGCGCCCTGATCGCCCGACAGCTCCCGCAGTGGGCCCACCTGCCCCTGCGACGAACCGCCTCCACCGGCACCGACAACGCCATCTTCCGGCTGGGCGAGGACATGGGCGTGCGGGTGCCCCGCATCCACTGGGCGGTGCAGCAGATCGACAAGGAGCGCACGTGGCTGCCGCGCCTGGCGCGGCACCTGCCGGTCGCCGTGCCCGAGCCGCTCGCGAAGGGAGAACCGGGCCTCGGGTACCCGTATCCATGGCTGGTGTATCGGTGGCTCGAGGGCGAGGACGCGCTCGTCGGCCGGGTCGACGACTGGTGCGCGCTGGCCCGGGACGTGGCGGCCTTCGTCAACGCGCTGCACGGGATCGAAACGACCGGCGCGCCGCCGGCCGGCGCCCGCGGTGGGTTGCTCTCACGTCGCGACGCCTCGACCCGCCGCGCCATCGCATCGCTCGCGGGAGAGATCGACGTGGGGCGCGCCGCCGAGGTGTGGGAGACCGCGCTGGCCGCCGAGCCCTGGAGCGGCGAGCCGGTGTGGGTGCACGGCGATCTGCTGCCTGGCAACGTGCTCGTCGTGGGTGGTGCCCTCGCCGGTGTCATCGACTGGAGCCCGGCCGGCGTCGGCGATCCAGCATGCGATGCGATGTTCGCCTGGTCGTTGCCGCTGGATGCCCGAGCCGTCTACCGCACCGCTCTCGCGATCGACGATGCCACGTGGGCCCGCGCCCGCGGCTGGTCGCTCGAGCAGGCCGCGACCTTCATCCCCTACTACGCCCGCACGATTCCCGACGGCGTCGCTTCGGCTCGCCGCCGCCTCGACGCCGTGCTCGCCGACGAGCCTTGACAAATGTTCTTGTCAATGCGAGGGTAGGCGCATGCAGGCGGTCGACGTGCTCGAGGACCCAGCGGCGGCGGCGGTCGCGCTCGACCCCCTGCGGTCGCGCCTCCTGGCCCTCCTGGGGGGGCAGCCGGCGTCGGCGGCCGGGCTGGCGCCGCTCGTCGGCCTGCCGCGTCAGAAGGTTCGCTACCACCTGCAGGCCCTGGCCGACCACGGCCTGGTGACCGAGGTCAGCCAACAGCGTCACGGCGGCATAACCGAGCGCCTGTTCTCCGCGAGCGCCGCCGGCTACGTCGTCTCGCCGTCGGCCATGGGCGAGGCGGGCGTCGACCCCGGCCGGGTCGACGACCGGCTGTCCGCCTCGTACCTCGTGGCCCTCGCGGCCCGTGCGGTCCGCGAGGTCGGCTCGATGCTGCACGCCGCCGCCGCCGCCGAGAAGCGGCTGCCGACCCTGGCCATCGACACGCGGATCAGGTTCCGCTCCGCCGGCGAGCGAGCCGCCTTCGCAGCTGAGCTCAACGCGGCCGTGCTCGACCTCGCGGCCCGCTACCACGACGAGTCGGCACCAGCAGGCCGGTGGCACCGCCTCGTCGTCTTCGCCCACCCGAGTCCCGCAGCAGGAGGAAGCACGTGACCGACGAACGTTCGATCGACCTGTCCGTAGAGGTGCCGGGCACGCCCGAGGAGGTCTGGGAGGCCATCGCCAGCGGCCCGGGGATCACGTCATGGTTCGTCCCCTGCGAGCTCGAGGGCAGGCCGGGCGGGAAGGTCACCCACTTCTTCGGCAGCTTCGGCTCGGACGACAGCGAGGTGTCCGTCTGGGAACCACCCCATCGCTTCGAGCACCGATCGGGCGGGGAACGGCCCCTGGCGTACGAGTGGCTGGTCGAGGCCCGTGACGGAGGCACCTGCGTGGTGCGCCTGGTGAACAGCGGCTTCGGGCCCGGCGAGGACTGGGACGCCGACTACAACGGCATGGCCCAGGGCTGGCAGATCTTCCTGCAGCACCTCCGCCTGCACCTCACCCACCATCGGGGCGAGCACGCGCATGCGGCCACGCCGACCGTCACCATTCCCGGGCCCAACCGGGCTGCGTTCTCCGCGCTGTGCGCGGCGGTCGGGGTGCCCGACGACCTCGTCGCCGGCGACCCCATCCGCACGAGTGGGGACGGGCCTCGGTTGAGCGGTCGGGTCGACTCAGTGCTCGCCACGCCGGCGGCCACCACCTACCTCCTGGTCCTCGACGAGCCGGCGCCCGGCACCGCCTTCCTGTCGGTCGAGGGAGACGGGGAGGAGGTCGGCGGCAGCCTGTACCTCTACCTCTACGGTGAGGGGGCGCAGCGGGCGGACGAGTGGACCGAGCACCTCACGTCGAGGTTCCCCGCCATGACCGAGACGCTGCCGGCCGAGGCCTACCCGAGCTCGTAGGCGCCGCCTGTCGCCCGGAGGGGCGTGCAAGGCTACCGGGATGAGAGTTCTGATCGCCCTCGACGAGTCCTCCGTATCCGTCCGGGCCGCGCGTGAGGCGGTCCGCCTGTTCTCGCCTGCTGGTGCGGAGTTCCTTGTGATCAACGTCGCCCGCATAGCAATCCCCCTGGCGACAGGCGCCGGCTTCGGGATGGTCGTGCCGATGCAGGCCGACCCCCGATGGCTCGAGCCTCTGGAGGAGAACGAGGCCGACCTGGCCGCGCGCGCCGAGCAGGCGGGTGTGCCCGACGCCGAGACGATCACCACGTCGGGCGACCCCGTTCACCTCATCTGCGAGGCGGCCGAGGAGCACGCGGCCGACGTGATCGTGGTCGGCTCACACGACAAGAGCGCGCTGAACCGCCTGTTCGACCCCTCGGTCTCGGCCCAGGTGATACGGGAGACCCACCGACCGGTGCTGGTGGTCAGCGGCGCGCCTCCCTCTGGTCGATGACCCCGTGAGCGCGGTGACGCTCCTGATCCTCGGCGCCACCGGCGACCTCACCGGCCGCTACCTCCTGCCCGCGCTGGCCGAGCTGGCGGGGGCGGGCCACCTCGGCGACGACATCCAGATCGTCGGCGTCGGTCGTGAGCCGTGGGACGACGAGCAGTTCCGCTCCCACGCCGCCGAGCGGTTCGAGCGTCACGCCGCCGACCTCTCGCCCTCAGCCCGCGCGTCCGTGATCCAGAGGCTCCGCTACGTCGGTGGAGACGTCACCGATCCGGCCGTGCTGGGCGAGGCCGAGCGAGGTGCCGGAGGGCCTCTGGTGCTCTACCTGGCGCTGCCGCCGGCGGTGTTCGCCCCTGCCATCCAGGCGGCGGCGGCGCTGCGGCTGCCGGCCGGCAGCCGCATCGTCGTGGAGAAGCCGTTCGGTACCGACCTGCCCAGTGCTCGGGCCCTGAACGAGCTCCTCCGAGGCCACCTGCCGGAGGCGTCGGTGTTCCGCATGGATCACTTCCTCGGCAAGCAGACCGTGCAGAACATCCTCGGCCTGCGCTTCGCCAACCGGCTGTTCGAGCCGCTGTGGTGCGCCGAGCACGTCGCCGGCGTGGACATCGTGTGGGACGAGACCGTCGCCCTCGAGGGCCGGGCCGGCTACTACGACCGCGCCGGCGCCTTGCTCGACATGGTGCAGAACCACCTGCTGCAGCTCATGGCCCTGGTGGCCATGGAGCGCCCTGCCGGGCTCGGTGAACAGCCGCTGAGGGACGCCAAGGTCGACCTCTTCCGCGCCGTCCGCCGCCTGAGCCCGGAGGAGGTGGCCGCCCTCACCGTGCGGGCCCGTTACACCGCAGATGGCAACGGCGCCGACCGGGTGCCGGACTACGCGGCCGAGGACGGCGTCGACCCGGCACGGGGAACCGAGACGTTCGTCGAGGTGACGCTCTTCATCGACAACCCCCGCTGGCAGGGGGTGCCGTTCCGCCTCCGCACGGGCAAGGCGCTGGGCGCAGATCGTCGGGAGGTCGTCATCCGGCTCCGACCGACCGACCGGCTGCCGTTCGGCCAGGCGCACGAGCCCGGGGCGAACACCCTCACGCTGGCCATGGATCCCGACCGCCTCATCGCCGACATCGCCCTGAACGGCACAGGGGATCCGTTCGACCTCGAGCCGGCCCGCTGGCAGCTCGATCTCGCGCCCCAGGATCTCTCCGCCTACTCCCGGCTGCTGCTCGACGTCCTCACCGGCGACCCGGCTCTGTCCATCCGCGGGGACGAAGCCGAGGAGTGCTGGCGGATCGTGGAGCCGGTGGTCGACGCCTGGGAGACCGGCATGAGCCCGCTCCAGACCTACCCGGCTCGATCAGGCGGCCCCGCCCCTCGGCGGGTCTGACCGGCCCGGAACCGCTGCAGGATCACGGCCGTGCTGGCCGCGGCGGCGAGCGGGAGCGCCGCGGTCGGCGTTCCGCCCCAGGCGTTCGGCCAGCCCCGTCGCCACCACAGCGTCGCCGCCACCACCCAGACTGCTGACGACACCGTGGTGGCGGCAAACGCCCGCTGCTTCCACGGTCCTGCGGCCACCGCCCCGGCCACGGCCAGGTCGACGGGCAGGTAGGCCGGGAGCGTGGTCAGGCACTGGCCGACGCTGCAGCCGACGCCCTTGCCGCCCTGGAAGCCCTTGGTGACGGGGTAGCAGTGCCCGACGACGGACATCACCGCTCCGAGGTGCTGGCCGGTGTCGCCGGCCAGCCGGCGCCCGAGGCGTGCCGCCACGGCGCCCTTGGCGATGTCGGCGGCCATGACCGCGTAGCCCCAGCGGGCCCCGAGAACCGCGGCGGCGTTGGCTCCACCGGGGTTGCCCGAGCCCTGGGTGCGAAGGTCGACCCGACCGCCGGTCGCCAGCTGGGCGGCCACGTCGGCCGAGGGCACCAGGCCCGCGGCGTACCCGACCGTTGCCGCCGCCACGAGCCTCGCCCAGGGACGGCGACGGCCGCGGTCAGATCGGGTGGAAGACGGCACCGAAGGTCCCTGCACCGGTGTGGGCGGCCACCGACGGCCCGACCACGTAGCGGACGATCTCTTCAACCTGCGGGAGCGACCGCAGCGCCCGTTCCAACGCGTCCGCGGCGTCTGGGGCGCCGGCATGCCCGATCCCGACCCGAAGGGGACCGGCCCGGGACTCGATCCGCGTCCGCATGACGTCCACTGCCGCCTCCTCGGAGGTCACCCGGTCGAGCTCGTGCATGTCGGGCCCGGACGAAGCGAAGACGGGCACACCCGCCCCCTCGCGCGTCGCCAGCCGTCCCCCACCTGTGGCACGGGCGATCTCGCCGATGGTGAACACCGACGCGGCGACGCCGGCCGCCGCCCTCGCCGCGCCGGCCGCCGCTTCCAGGTCGCCACCGTCCGCCAGCACCTCCGCCGCGCGCCACACGCAGCAGCCCTCGATGAACGACGCGGTGCCGGTGTCGACGATGGTGACCGGGACGTCGATGGAGCCGGCGGCCACATGGGCCGAGCCGACGGTGGCGGACTGGTTGGAGCCGACGTGGACCGACAGGATCGAGTCGGCGCCCTCGGCGGCGGCCGATTCGTAGGCCTCGAGGATCTCGCCGGGTGACGGGGCCGATGTGGTGACGGGCCGGCCCTGGCGCAGCTGCTCGTAGAAGTTCGGCAGGTCGAGCTCGTGCTCGTGGTGCGCCACGCCGTCGACCACGATCGTCAAGGGCACGACGAGGATGGCGAAGCGCTCGACCAGGTCGGCGGGCAGCATGGCGTTGGAGTCGGTGACGATGCGGGTAGCGATGGCACCAGCATGACCTCCCTCGATCTGCTCGTCGTCGGGGGCGGCGCCGGCGGCATCTCGGCGGCCGCGACCGCTGCTCGTCGAGGCGCTTCGGTCGTGCTGGTGCAGGACGGCCCCATCGGCGGCGACTGCACGTTCACGGGCTGCGTGCCGTCCAAGGCGCTCTTGTCGGCCGCAGCCGACGGCGTCGGGTTCGACGAAGCCATGGCCCGGGTCCGTTCGGCCGTCGCGGTGATCGCCGGCCGGGAGGACGACGCAGCCATGGCGGCGCAGGGCATCACCGTTCGTCACGGTCGGGCGACCTTCACCGCGCCCGGCGCAGTCGACGTCGAAGGCACCACCTACTCGGCCCACCGGGTGATCGTGGCCACCGGGGCGGGCCCCATCGTCCCGCCGATCGACGGCCTCGACACCGTCGACGTCCTCACCAACGAGACGCTCTTCGGCCTCGAGCGGCAACCAGGCTCCCTGGCCGTGCTCGGAGGCGGAGCGATCGGCGTGGAGCTGGCCCAGGCCTTCGCCCGGCTCGGCACCCGCACCACCGTGATCGAGGCGGAGGACCGCGTGCTGGCCGGCGAGGAAGCCGAGGCGTCGGCGATCATCGGCCGGGCGTTGGAGGCGGATGGCGTCGACCTGCGGACAGGAGCCCGCCTGGAGAGGGCCGAGCGGGTCGGGGCCGGCATGCGGCTGCACCTCTCGTCGGGAGCCTCGGTGGAGGCCGAGCAGCTGTTGGTGGCCGTCGGTCGTCGCCCGGCCACCCGCGGCATCGGGCTCGAGGAGGCCGGCGTCACGCTGGACTCGGCCAGGTTCGTGCACACCGACGACGCGCTGCGCACGAACGTGCCGGGGATCTGGGCGGTCGGTGACGTCACCGGCCGCCTGCAGTTCACCCATGCCGCCGCCGCCATGGGTCGCATCGCCGCCCACAACGCCCTGTCCCGGCGGGCCCGGCTGCGGCCGAAGCGGTTCGACACCTCCGCCGTGCCCTGGGTGATCTTCACCGACCCCGAGGTGGCCCACGTCGGCATGACCGAGGCCGAAGCGGCCGACCACGGCGGCCGGGTGGCCGTGGTGCCCTTCGATGCGTTCGACCGGGCGATCACGGCCGACCGCACCGACGGGTACGTGAAGCTCATCGCCGGCCCCCGGCGGGTGCTGGGCAACGCCGGTGGCGGCCGGCTGCTGGGGGCCACCATCGTCGGGCCGAGCGCCGGCGAGCTGGTGCACGAGGTGGCGCTGGGGATCTCCACCGGGATGTTCGCCGGCCGCCTGGCTTCGACCGTGCACGCCTACCCGTCGTGGTCGATGGCCCTCCAGCTCGCCGCCGCCCAGCTCTTCTTCGACATCGACGGCCGGGGCCACCGCCCGGCTCGCCGCTGAGCCGTCACCCGCCTCAGGCGGGAGCGGTCCTCACTCGCCGGCGTAGGTGCCGAAGCTCCAGATGTTGCCTTCGGGGTCGAGGACGGTGAAGTCGCGGGAGCCGTAGTCCTTGTCGGCCAGGCCGCTCACCACCTCGGCCCCGGCGGCGACGGCTCGGGCGAAGAGGCCGTCGGGGTCGTCGGTCACCACGTAGACCGAGTCGTTGCCAGGCGTGCGCCGACCGAACGGCGAGTCGTCCTTCCCGGCGGTGCCGAACATGATCCCGCCGCCCACGGGCCAGCGCATCTCGGCGTGCTCGATGACCGAGTCGTCATCCGGACGGGCGTGCGCGGCGCGCAGCTCGAAGCCGAAGGCCTCGGTGAGGAAGGTGATGGCCGCCCGGGCGTCGCGGTAGCTGAGGATCGGCCACACAGCCGGGTTGTTCGTCGTCGTCATGGGGCGACGATCACACGAGCAGGGCGGCCTCGTCTTGGAAAGATGGAACGTCTTCCTCCGCCATCCAGGCCCCGGGGGTGCACCCGGCCAGCTCGGCGAAGTCACGGGCCAGGTGGGCCTGGTCGTAGTACCCGGCCCGCGCCGCCACCGAGGCGATCGTGGCCGACGACCGTGCGCTCGTGAGCAGATGGCGGGCTCTCTCGAAGCGCACGACTCGGCTCGCGAGCTTCGGTCCGAGCCCGAACTCGTCGACGAAGCGTCGCGCGAAGTGCTGGCGGCTCCAACCCACCGAGGCCGCCAGGGTGCTCGTGGGCATGGTGCCGCCGGAGCGCACCAGCTCGGTCCACGCCCGCCCGAGCTGGGGGTGAGGTTCCCGGTTCGGGTCTGCGAGACCGGTCAGGACGTCGTCGCAGGCGGCGAACCGGCCGACCCAGCTGTCGATGCCCTGCAGCCGCTCCCACAGCTCGCGACCGGCGGCTCCGACCACGTCGGCCAGCTCCACCGACGTGCTCCACAGGGCTCGCGGCGGGATGCCGAAGAGCGCCCGGCAGCCGAGCGGCGTCAGCTCGACGGCGACGCCCTCCTGGTGCCCGTCGTGGGCGATGAGGGCAGGGGTGGCCTGGAGACCGCCCACCACGCAGCCGTACCGGCTCGGTGACTGAGCCGGGTCGCTCTGCTGCACCACGTCGATGCTGGGCCCGATGCTCACGATGAAGGTCAGGTGACGGCTGGGCAAGCCTCGGTGCAGCCCGGGAGGGAACCCGACCAGCCGGTAGCCGGTGTAGCGGTCGACGAAGGGCGCGAGGTGCAGCGGCGGGCGGCGTGTCAGCCACTCCGAGCGCGTCTCCATGGGTCGAGGGTACGCCGACAGGTCCCGGTCGCGGTCCCCGAGCCAGGTCCGTTTGGTCCGGCCACGGGCGTGGCAGGGTGGGCAGACAGTGGACGTCTTCGAGCGGCTGGAGTCCGAGGTCCGGGCGTATTCGCGAGACTGGCCGGCTGTGTTCGCCCGAGCCCGGGGCACACGCCTGTGGGACGAAGACGGACGGTCGTACCTGGACTTCTTCGCCGGTGCCGGGGCGCTCAACTACGGCCACAACCCGCCCGCCCTGAAAGCCCGGCTCCTCGAGTACCTGGCCGGCGACGGCGTGGTGCACGGCCTCGACACCATGACCGTGGCCAAGCGGGCCTTCCTCGAGCGCTTCGACGAGCTCGTGCTGCGGCCACGCGACCTCCACTACAAGGTGCAGTTCACCGGGCCCACCGGCACCAACGCCGTGGAGGCCTCGCTCAAGCTGGCCCGCAAGGTCACCGGCCGCACGCAGGTGCTGGCCTTCACCAACGGCTTCCACGGGATGACCCTCGGCGCCCTTGCGGTCACCAGCAACCCGGTCAAGCGAGCGGCCGCAGGGGTGCCCCTGCGCGACGTCGTCCGCGTTCCCTACGGCACGCCCGACGCGCTCACCCACCTCGCCGAAGCCGCCGGATCCGCCGCGCTGCCGGCGGCGGTGATCCTCGAGACGGTGCAGGGCGAAGGCGGCGTGCGTCCCGCCCCGGTCGCCTGGCTGCAGGAGGTCGCAGCCGCCTGCGCTCGGCACGGGGTGCTGCTCATCGTCGACGACATCCAGGTCGGCTGCGGGCGCACCGGTCCGTTCTTCTCCTTCGAGGAGGCGGGCCTGCGGCCGGACATCGTCGCTCTCTCCAAGTCCCTCTCGGGCTACGGGCTCCCGATGGCAGTGGTGCTCCTGCGCCCGGAGCACGACGTCTGGAAGCCCGGCGAGCACAACGGAACCTTCCGCGGCAACAACGCCGCGTTCGTCACGGCGACCGGTGCGCTCGAGGAGTTCTGGGCCGACGGCGCGCTGTCCGCATCCGTGTCCTCGGCGGCTTCCCAGCTCCGACACGGCTTGGAGGCGCTCGTTGCCGGCTCCGCCGGCGGTTTCACGGAGGTTCGTGGCCGGGGCCTGATCCAGGGGCTCGTCGCCAGCACCCCCGAGCTGGCCAAGGCCGTCTGTCGGGCGGCGTTCGACCAGGGCCTGCTGGTCGAGACGGCCGGCGTGGACGGTGACGTGGTCAAGCTCCTGCCTCCCCTCACCGTCACCCCTGCCGAGATCGACGAGGCGCTGGCGATCGTGTCCGACGCCATGGCCGTCCGGGGCGTGGCCGCTTCCGCCTGACGAACGCTGTCAAGCCTCCCGGGAGGGGGCGCGCGGAAGTACTTTCCGGTCGAGCGAGGCGGCTGGCCTCGACGGGTGGAACCGAGGGGATGGATGCAACGAACGCGTGGACGTAGAGGTACCGGGCGGAGGGTCGCAGTGGTGGCCGCGACGTTGTCGTTCGGCATGGCGATGGCACCAGGGCAGGTGGGGGCCGACGTCGTCACCGGGACGGCGCCGCCCGGCCAGCCCGAAGTCGTGGCCACCGGCCTGGACAACCCCCGCAAGCTGACGATCGGCCCTGACGGGGCCCTGTACGTGGCCGAGGGTGGCAAGGGCGGCGAAGGCCCGCCCTGTGTCACCGGGCCGGAGGGAGCCACCTGCTACGGCCCGAGCGGCGCCATCAGCCGCATCGCCGGTGGGGTGCGCACGCGCGTGCTCGAGGGGCTCGCCTCGCTGGCCGGAGAGGGCGGAACCGGCGCGGCCGGTCCGGTCGACGTGTCGCTGAGCGGCGGCCGGCTCCACGTGCTGATGCAGCACCTGGCCGGTCCGAACGGCGAGAGCGCGTCCGGTGACGCGGGCCCGGAGCTCGGCCAGATCGTCTCGGCGGCACCGGGCTCCGCTCGCGCCGACTGGCGGATCGGCCCCGACTTTCCTGCTTTCGAGGTGGCGAACGACCCGGGCGGGGAGCCGCCTGCACTGGAGCCGGGTGGCGAGCCCGCCCTCAACAGCAACCCGTATGCGTTCGTGCCGTACGGCAACGGCTACGCCGTGGCGGATGCCGGTGGCAACGACCTGCTGTTCGTGGACGCCGACGGCAACATCTCGTTGCTCGCCGTCTTCCCGA
Source organism: uncultured Acidimicrobiales bacterium (assembly GCA_902805655.1). Classification (GTDB taxonomy): domain Bacteria; phylum Actinomycetota; class Acidimicrobiia; order Acidimicrobiales; family CADCTF01; genus CADCTF01. The sequence continues at coordinate 855 of CADCTF010000097.1, read as the reverse complement.
CGCAGCAGACGACGATCCCGGCGGGCGCCATGGGTCCGGGTCAGCCCCCGACGGACATGGTCGTCGACGTCCAGTCGGTGCCCACCTCGGTGGCCGTCGGTCCCGACGGCGCCCTGTACGTCGGCGAGCTGGCCGGGCTCAGCCCCGGCCTGGCGCGGGTGTGGAAGGTGGTGCCCGGTGAGGCGCCGGTGCTGGTGGCCGGCGGCTTCAACCCCATCAGCGATCTGGCCTTCGACCGCCAGGGCCGCCTGCTCGTGCTCGAGCTCACCAGCGGCTTCGGTCCCATGGGCCCGGCACCGGGCGCCCTGATCCGCATCGAGCCGAACGGGGCCCGCACGACGCTGGCGTCCCAAGGCCTCGTCATGCCTGGCGGCATCGCCGTCGGCAGCGACGGGTCGATCTACCTGACCAACTTCGGCATCTTCGCCTCGGGCGGTCCGCCGGCCGGTCCGCCGGCCGGGATGGTCATGCGCATCCCGGCCCCGTCGGGGAACCCGTACCGGTTCGCGGCCGACGACGGGGGTGTCTTCAGCTTCGGCGGCGCCCCGTTCTACGGCTCGCTCGGTGACGTCCGCCTGGGCCACCCCGTCGTCGACCTGGAGTCGCACCCCCTGCGGCCGGGCTACTGGCTGACCACCGCCAACGGCAGCGTCCACTCGTTCGGTGACGCCGGCTTCTACGGCCACACCGAGGACCTGCCGCTGAACCAGCCGATCGTGGCCATGGAGGCCACGCCTGACGGCCGGGGGTACTGGCTCGTGGCCAGCGATGGCGGCATCTTCTCCTACGGCAACGCGACGTTCTTCGGCTCCACCGGGGCCACAGCGCTGAACCAGCCCATCGTGTCGATGGCGG
>CADCTF010000096.1 GCA_902805655.1 uncultured Acidimicrobiales bacterium | reverse complement strand
CGTCCACAACCGTCTCGGTCGTCATGCGTTCGGCCCCCTCGCCCTGCGGCCGCCCCTCGACGGGCCGCAGGCGGCAACGTAGCGAGCGCCGCACCACCGGCGCACCTGACCCGGCAGGTGACAGCCCCCTGATCCATCACGCTCGGAGCCCGCGGATGCACTATCGCAACCACGCGCAGGAGGCGACCGGTGGGCTCACCTTCGCCGAGCTGCCCCGGGAGGACCCACGCCGGGCCACGGCCATGAACGCCTCGTTCCTCCGCTCGTCGCTCTACACCTCGGTGGGTGGCCTTCGGCGTGGCCGCGGTGGCTGCCGCCGTCGGCCTGCTGTTCATCCTCATCGGCCTCGGCATGCGGGACGTGGGGCAGCGCTCGGGGGCGCACCTCGTCAAAGGCTGAGGCCTGACCGGGGGGTTGCCGGCGGCGTTGTCGGGGAGGATGGGGACAAGTCACACTCCACGGCCTCGAGGGGTCTTGGAGCGCTCGTCTGGGGGAGGACAGCGCGATGGCAGCTACTGCTGATCCGGCGTCGGAGGACCGTCCCAGGATGGGGGTGCCCGACGCGGCGTTCGAGCGTCTCGGGGTCGCTGAAGGGGTGCCCGGTGACAACGACCCGACGGCACTCAGCTCGTCGCTGCTCCGCGCCGTCGCCCGCACCGCGACGAAGCCGTTCGCGGTCGCCCGCATCTCCGGGCGGCTCGCCAGTGGCGCGCTCCGCGCCGGGCTCGCGGCGACGGCGGCCGCGGCGCTCGGCGATGTCCCGGCCGGGCCCGTCGCGCCGGATCCCAAGGACAAGCGGTTCACCGAGCCGGCGTGGTCGACCAACCCGGCCTTCTGGTCGCTCATGCAGGCCTACCTGCTCGGGCGCCGGGCTCTCCTCGAAACGGTCGAGGCCGCCGACTTGGAAGGTGCCACCGGTGCCAAGGCGCACTTCGCGGCCGAGCTGCTCGCCGACGCGCTCGCACCCACCAACTTCCTGGCGACGAACCCGATGGCCCTGCGCCGGGCGTTCGAGACCGGCGGCTGGAGCGCGATCCGTGGGATGCGCAACATGGTCCACGACATCCGGCACAACGGTGGCTGGCCGAGCCAGGTCGACCGGGAGGCCTTCGAGCTCGGTCGCAACACGGCGGCCACCCCCGGGAAGGTGGTGTTCCGGAACGAGCTGATGGAGCTGATCCAGTACGCCCCGTCCACCGAGCAGGTGCACGAGATCCCGCTGCTCATGAGCCCGCCGTGGATCAACAAGTTCTACATGATGGACCTCTCGCCGGGCCGCAGCCTCACCGAGTGGGCGGTGAACAACGGCATCTCGACGTTCGGGATCAGCTACCGCAACCCGGACGCGTCCATGCGCGACATCGGCTTCGAGGACTACATGCTGCTGGGCCCTCGGACGGCGATCGACGTCATCCGCTCGATCACCGGCGCCGACCACGTCAACCTCCTCGGCCTCTGCCTCGGCGGGACGTTGAACATCGGCCTGCTCGGCTACCTCAACGCCGTCGGCGAGCGTGACCTGGTCGGCGCCGTGACGGCCCTCAACTCCCTGGTCGACCACGAGGACGCGGGCACGATGAGCCGGGTCTTCACCGACAAGGCCACGGTGGACTCGCTGACCCGTCGCATGGAGGAGCGCGGCTTCCTCGAGGCCAGCGAGATGGCCCGGACGTTCGACCTCATGCGGGCCAACGACCTCATCTTCAACTACGTCGCCTCGAGCTGGCTGGCCGGCGAGAAGCCTCCGGCCTTCGACCTCCTCGCCTGGAACGCCGACTCCACCCGCATGCCGGCCCGCATGCACTCGTTCTACCTGCGCAACTGCTGGCTGAACAACGCTCTGGCCCGCGACGAGGTGGAGCTGGCGGGTCACCGCATCGAAGTGTCCTCGATCGACAACGACATGTACATCGTCGCCGCCGTCGACGACCACATCACGCCGTGGCGCTCGTCCTACAAGACGACCCAGCTGGTGAAGGGAGAGTGCCGCTTCGTGATGAGCTCGGCCGGTCACGTGGCCGGCGTCGTGAACCCACCGGGGCCGAAGGCGCGGATCTGGACCAACGACGGCGAGCTCCCGCACGATCCGGACACCTGGCTGGCCAATGCCACACAGCACCAGGACACCTGGTGGAATGACTGGGTGCCGTGGATCACGAAGCGCAGCGGCGACCTGCGGGAACCCCCGTCGCTCGGGAACGACGAGTATCCCGCCCTCGAAGACGCTCCCGGCACGTACGTGCGTGGCTGACGGCCAACCCGCCCCCTCGACGGAGACCGCCACCGTCGCCGTCGGGGGGCACACGCTGCGCGTCTCGGTGTGCGAGCACGCCGCGAGCGACGCGCCACCGCTCTTCCTGCTCGGCGGCCTGGGGGGGAACATCGAGCTGTGGGACAGCCTCCGGGCCGCGCTGCCCGGCCGCACGACGATCGCGTACGACGCCCCCGGCACCGGGCGGTCGTCGACGCACTGGCGTCCACTGGCCATCTCCGAGCTGGCCGGGGTCGTCTCGCTCCTGCTCGACGAGCTGCACATCGGCGAGGTCGACGTGGTCGGCTACTCGTTCGGCGGCTTCGTCGCCCAGGAGCTCGCCCGCCGGGAGCCTCGGGTGCGAAGGCTGGTGCTCGCGGCCACCGGGTGCGGCATGGCCCAGCCGGGGGAGAGCACGCTGCCGATGACGGGGCGGGCAGCCGTGTCCACCCCGCTGGCGATGGCGTCGTTGATGACGCCCGCCCGCTACCACGCCACCGGGCCGGTCGGCACCGGGCTGCTGCGCCTGGCGTTCGGGGACCCCACGTCTATCGGGCTCCAGTCCGCCGCCCGCGCCCGCCGGGACGCTCCCCCGGACTGGATCGGGTACTGGTGGCAGGTGATGGCCGCCAGCGCGTGGTCGAGCCGCGGGTGGCTCGACGAGATCCGCCAGCCCACCCTCGTGGTCGCAGGTGAGCACGACCCCGTGGCGCCGCCGGCGAGCGGGGAGTTCCTGGCCGGGCGGATCCCGGGAGCACGCCTGGTCGTCGTACCCGACGCCGGCCACTCGTTCCTGCTCGCCGACGACGTCGACGGCGCGGCGGCGCTGATCGAGGGGTTCCTCGACCAGCCGTCGCCGGATGCTCAGCCGGTTGCCTCGTCGTTCCCGGCGACGTAGCTGCGGTAGACGCTCAGGAGCGCCAGCTTCTGCGGGTCGGTGAGCCGGGGGTCATTGCGGATGGCGAGCTCGGTGTCGACCGTGGTCTCGTCGCCGTCGGGGCCGGCCGACCGCGGCCCGTCGCTCGACACGACCCGGTCGATCAACCCGGCCTGCTCGAGCAGTGTCTCGGCCGAGACGTTCAGGGCCTTGGCGATCGACTGCAGCACGCGGACCGACGGTTCGTGCAGCCCCCGCTCGATCTGGCTGAGGTAGGGGTTGGAGATCTCGGCCAGCTCCGCCATCCGGCGGATCGACAGGTCGGCGAGCTGGCGCTGCTCGCGGATGAACGCCCCGAGCAGGTTGCCGGGGCGTTCGTCTCGGTTCGACATGGGAGTGCGCTTCGGAGAGCCCTCGCGACCGTTGCCGCGAGGGCCGGACCGAGCTAGCGGGAGGCCGTCTTGGTGAAGGCGGCCTCGACGAACGCGGAGACCAGCTCGCGCTGCAGGTTGAGGGTGTCCTGGGCGAGCCCGAAGCCGGCCTGGACGAGCTCCTCGACGTCCTTGCGGCTGGTGGTGAGGGGAGCGGGGATCGCCGGGGTGACCTTGCCGACGGCCTCGAACCAGTTGGTGGCGAGGTCGGCGCCGAACTGGCTGCTCTCGCGGGCGGCGGAGAAGACCCGCTCGCTGGCCTTACGAAGCTCCTCGACGATGGCGCCGGTGGCCTTCGTGGCTGCGTCAGTGGTGTCGTCCACGGTCGGGATGTCTGTCAAAATGGTGGCGTTCTCGTTGGCCATGATCTGGTTCCTCCAGGTCGTTTGCGTAGTGCATACTTTGCCAAGCGCCGCTGCATTTGTCAAGCAGCACGCCACTTGGACGCCGGCACCTCGCCGACGGTGGCGGGGCAGTCGTCGGCCACGGTGATGAACGTGTCGACGTAGCTCACGGCGTCCACTCCGGATTGCGGCCGCTCTCACCCAACGCCCGGGCCAGCGCGGTCGCGTCGCCGGGCACCTCGACCGCCGCACCGAAGGCGCCCATGGCCCGACCCTGGTCTCCCATCTGGGTCATGACTTCGAGCGTGGCCCGGGCCACGTCACCATCGTCGTCGACGGGGTGCGGCATGCCGATGGCTCGGGCCAGGTCCCACCCGTGGATCACCAGATCGCCGAACACGATCAGCCCGGCCACCGTGGCCGGCAGCTCGGTGCCGGCCAGCGAGGTGGTGCCCTGCCAGGCCCCGGGGTCGGACCACGCGTCGACCAGCGCGGCGGCCTGCAGCTCGAACGAGGACGCCCAGCCGTCGGGTGGCCGGTCGGATGCCTGGTCGGCCTCCATCGGCAGCCGTCGAGCGGCGGCCACCGACATGTCGGTGACCCACAGGAGGTGGGCGAGCAGGGCACCCACGTCGTAGCGCTCGCACGGCGTCGGCCGGTCGAGGTCCTCGGGTTGCACGGCCGACACCACCTTCACCGTGGCCGCCACCGCCTCTGCCATCAGCCGCTGCTGTTCCACCCGTTGCTCCTCCGCTCACCGCGGGCCATCCGCTCTGGCGAGGATACGGACGGCCGGCGTCGCGGGTCTTGTACGAAGGCGACACACCTAACGTCTCGACCGTGACCGACCCGACCGCCGCGCGCGGCGTGCTGCGCCCGGCGGCGGCGCTCGAGCACTTCACGCTCGAGCGGGTGGCGCCCGCGGCCTCGGTGGCGCCGTACGTCGAGCATCACTGGGTGGTGGCGTGGTCGCTGCCGCCGGGCCACGTGCACGAGCAGAAGGTGCTGCCCGCCCCCTCGGTGAACATGACCTTTCAGCCGTGGGGCGTGCGGGTGTCGGGCGTGATGCGAGGACAGTTCTCCACCGAGCTGCAGGGCACGGAGCGGGTGCTCGGTGTGCGGTTCCGCCCGGGCGGCTTCCGTCCGTTCCTAGGGGCTCCGCTCACGAGCATCACCGATCGTCAGCTCGCCATCGGCGACGTCGTCGGCGCCGACGGCGACCGGCTGTGGGCGGAGGTACGGGACGTGGCCGAGAGCGACGGCGACCCGGCGGGCATGGCCACCCTGGTCGACCACTTCCTGGCCGAGCGGGCGCCGGAGACGCCGCCGGCGGAGGTCGACCTGGTGAGCCGCATCGTGGCCACGATCGCCGATGAACCGTCGATCACGCGGGCCCACCACGTCGCCGACCGCTTCGGGCTGGGCGACCGCACGTTGCAACGGCTCTTCGCCGAGTGGGTCGGCGTGGGGGTGAAGTGGGTGATCCAGCGGTACCGCATCTACGAAGCCGTCGACCTGGCTGCGGCGGGCGGGCCGGTGACCTGGAGCCGCGTGGCGGCCGACCTCGGCTTCACCGACCAGGCCCACTTCACCCGCGCCTTCACCGCCATGGTCGGCATCTCGCCGGCCGCCTACGCGAGGGAGTGCGCGACCGCCGTCACCCGTTGACCAGGTCGAGCAGCTGGCGGAGGGTGGCGCCGGGCCCGCCGACGTAGACCGGGCGGGCCGTGGACCACCGGATCACCGTGGCCGCCACCTCGGCTGCGGCCACCGTCTCCACCCGCGTGGCGCTCAGCACCACGAAGTCGACGCGCTCGGCCGCGGCGAGCGCCGCCAGGTCACGCACCGGCACCTGGGTGCCCACGTGGTGGGTGTGCCAGCCGTCGGCCTTGAGGGCCGCGGTGGCCATCAGCGCCGGCAGGCCGTGCTGCTCCCCCTGCATGGTGGCCACCATGGCGACGCCCCGGGGCGGCCCGGAGCGCGGGGGCTCCATCCGGTCCAGCAGGCGTTCGACGATCGCCGAGGCACGGTGCTCCTGGGCCACCGTCAGGGTCCCATCGGCCCACTCCGCACCGATCTGGCTCAGCAACGGCGTGAACAGGTGCTCGCACAGAGCCACCACATCGCCGCCGGCGTGCATGAGACGGTCGACCAACCGGTGCGCGCCCAGCTCGTCGCCTGCCATCAGTCGCAGGTAGAGCCGGTGCGTCTGCTGCTCCCATTGCTTCACCGCGACCTCCACTTACGGGCTCCTTCCGGGGTCGTCAGACGAATCGCGGCCCGGTAGGGTCGCTCTACGTGGTGAAGACGCACGAGAGCCGCCTCCATTACGCGCCGAGCGTCGATTGACCGCGGAGATCGGTCGACCGATCGGCGACGACGTGTCGGTGGCCGAGCTGGAGTCGGTGCTCCGGCGCGTCATCGCCAAGAGCGCCCCGGCCTCGTCGGTGGACGACCTGGTGCAGGACGCCGTGGTGCGGGTGCTCGCCGCCCGTGAACGGCTGACACCGGACTCGCTGCTCGCGTACGGCATCGTCGTCGCCCGGAACGTCCTCGTCGAGGACCGGCGTCGAGCCGAGCGCCGCGCCCGCCTCGAGCCTCAGCTGGCCGACACCCGCCAGCCCGAGCTGCCCGACGCCGCGGCGATGGCCGCCGACGAGCAATCTGCGCTCCGGGCCGCGCTGGGGAACCTGAGCGAGACCGATCGCACCGCGCTCCTCCGCCACGACCTGGACGGTGTCGACGTCGGCGACCTGGCCGGGGAGCACGGAGCCAGCGCCGGGGCGGTGGCCACGCGGCTCTCACGGTCCCGCGCCCGCCTCCGGGTGGAGTACGTGGTCGCCATGCGGCGGCTCCGTCTGCCGACCACGAAGTGCCTGCCGGTGCTGCACGCCCTGTCCGCGGGTGACGCCCGGCGCCAGCTGCGCCTCTCGGCCGATCGCCACCTGCTCGACTGCCCCACCTGCGCCTCGGTGGCGCCCGCGCTGGTCGAGCGCCGCCGAAGCCTGGTGGCGTGGCTCGGCCTGGGTCCGCTGGTCGAGGCCGTGCGGGCGTCGTGGGCTCGACGGTCGCCCCGTTCGACCACGACCGCCGCGGCCGGGGCAGGAGCGGCTGTGGTGGCCGCGCTGGCCGTCGTTCTGCTGGTCACACCGAGCTCGGACCCTGCCACGAACGACCCACTTACCGCGCCGGTGCCGGTGCCGATGGCTGCCCCCGCTCCGGCGTGCTCGGAGGTGACCGTCGGCGGCCGACCGCTGGTGGCCGAAGCGCCGTCCTCATTGCAGGCGGGCGCGGGCCAACCGGTGGCGGCCACCGGGGTGGTCGTGAGCGCGGTGCCGGCGGACGAGGGCTTCTGGTTCGGTTGTGGCCCCTTCCGTCTGTGGGCCCAGCTCACCGACACGGGAGAGGAATCGGCGGTGAGGATCCGGCCGGGGAACCGCCTCACCTTCACCGGCACGCTCGCCCTCCACGGTGCCGAGTGGCCCGCCGCTCAGGGCGTCGATGCCGACGAGGGCGCCGCCGAGCTGGCCGCGGCCGGCGTCCACGTCGAGGTGACGGCCAGCTCGGTGACCGTCAGCCCCTGACACCTGGTGGCGGAAGGGCCGCGAACTAGCCTCCGCCGGTGGACATGCCGCTCCTGACCCCCGACCGCACACGCGGCCCGGTGCGGGCCTGGGTGCGGTTGCTGCGGCCCCGCCAGTGGGTGAAGAACCTGTTGGTGCTGGCGGCACCCGCTGCGGCCGGGGTGATCGACGAGCCGGCCCAGGCGTTGAACACGGCGGTGGCCTTCGTCGCCTTCTGCTTCGCGGCCTCGGGTACCTACTGCCTCAACGACGCCTTCGACGTGCAGCGCGACGGTGTGCACCCCACCAAGCGGCTGCGCCCCGTAGCCGCCGGGCACATCGGGGTGGCTCCGGCCCAGGCGGTGGGTGCGCTGCTGCTCGTCATCGCGCTGGCCCTGAGCGCCCTGATCAGCACCGAGCTGCTGCTCACCACCCTCGCCTACGTCAGCCTCACCACCGCGTACACGTTGTGGCTGAAGCACATGGCGGTGATCGACGTGGCCACGGTGGCGGCGGGGTTCGTGATCCGGGCCGTGGCCGGGGCCGCCGCGACCCAGGTGCCCGTGTCCAACTGGTTCCTCATCGTGGCGTCGGCCGGCTCGTTCTTCATGGTCACCGGGAAGCGGTCGGCCGAGATGAGCATCGCCGGTCTCGAGGGGGTGGGGCACCGCGAGGTTCTGTCTCAGTACTCGGTGAACTTCCTCGTGTACCTACGGTCGATGTCGTCCGCCGTCACCCTCTTCGCCTACACGCTCTTCGCCTTCGAGAAGGCTGAGTCGGTCGACGCCCTGCCGTGGTTCGAGCTGTCGATCGTGCCCTTCACCCTCGCCGTGCTCCGCTACGCCCTGCGCCTGGATCGGGGCGACGGCGGCGCGCCGGAGGACATCGTGCTCGGCGACCGCACGCTGCAGGTGCTCGGCGGGATGTGGGCCGTGCTCTTCATGCTCGGGGTGTACACGGGATGAGCGAGCGCCTGCTCAGCGGTTGGGGCCGCACCGCTCCCAGCGCGGCCCGGGTGGTGCCTGCTCGTGCGCCCCAGGCGGTGGCCGACGCGGTGCGGAGCGAGCCCTCGCTCATCGCCCGCGGCCTCGGGCGCAGCTACGGCGACCCGGCCCAGAACGCCGGGGGAGCCGTGCTCGACTGCACGAGCCTCGACGGGCCCGTGGACCTCGACCCGGCGGCCGGCACCGTCACCGCCGAGGCCGGCGTCTCCCTCGACACCCTGATGCGCGTGCTGCTCCCGCAGGGCTGGTTCGTGCCCGTGACGCCGGGCACCCGGCAGGTCACCGTCGGCGGCGCCATCGCCAGCGACATCCACGGCAAGAACCACCACCGTGACGGCAGCTTCGGCCACGCCCTGGTGTCGCTCGACCTGGTGCTGGCCTCGGGCGAGTGCGTCACCGTGAGCCCGGAGTCGAGACCCGAGGTGTTCCGGGCCACGGTAGGCGGGCTCGGCCTCACCGGAATCGTCACTCGCGCCACCTTCCGGGTGCTGCCGGTGGAGACCTCCTCGATGGTCGTGGACACGGAACGGGCGAACGACCTCGACTCGTGCATGGCCGCCATGGTCGACGGCGACGATCGGTACCCGTACTCGGTGGCCTGGATCGACCTCCTGGCGAGCGGTGCCCGCACGGGGCGGTCGGTGCTGACCCGCGGCCGCCATGCCACCGCGGCCGAAGCCGGACCGAAGGCGGCCTCGTCGGCGTTCTCCCCCTCCACGCTGGCTCGGGTGCCCCTTCGCGCGCCGAACGGCCTGCTCAACCGGGCCACGGTGCGGGCCTTCAACGAGGTGTGGTTCCGCAAGGCCCCCTGGCGCCGGATCGACGAGGTGCTGCCGCTCGCCGCGTTCTTCCATCCCCTCGACATCGCCGACGACTGGAACTTGCTCTACGGCTCCCGCGGCTTCCTGCAGTGGCAGTGCGTCGTGCCCGACGACGCGGCGGACGTGATGCGCGGCGTGGTGCAGACGCTGTCCTCGTCGGGGGTGGCGTCGTTCCTCGCCGTGCTGAAGCGGATGGGGCCCACCAGCCTTGGGCACCTGTCCTTCCCGTTGCCGGGATGGACGTTGGCGCTCGACCTGCCGCTCGGCCGCCGGGACCTGGGTCCGCTCCTCGACGACCTCGACGAGCGGGTGGCCGACGCCGGGGGCCGCATCTACCTGGCCAAGGACTCACGGGCCCGGCCCGCCACCGTCGCCCGCATGTATCCCCGCCTGGCCGAGTGGCAGGGGGTCGTGGCCGAGATCGACCCCGGCGGCCGCTTCCGGTCGGACCTCTCGAGGCGCCTGCACCTCAGGGGCTGACGGGCGAGATCCTTCCCCGGCGCACGAGGTAGCCGTGGTCGGCCCGGGCCAGCAGCTCGCGGTCGCCCGGTGAGTCGCCGTAGGCGTGGAGCACCACCGACCGGCCGCCGAGCCACTCCTCCAGGCGGGCGACCTTGCGCGCCCCACGGCAGTTGCCGCCCTCGAGCCGGCCGGTGAGCCGGCCTTCGTCGTCTGAAGCGAAGCGGCTGGCCACGAGCGCGGCGCCGAGGCGCTCGGCCACCGGCCGGAGGTAGATGTCGGGGGACGCCGAGATGATGACCAGCTCGTGGCCATCGGCCCGGTGCTCGTCGAGGCGCGCCAGCACGGCGTCGTGGAAGCGGCCGGCCCGCAGGATCGCATGCCCGTACCGCCGGCCCGCGGCCTCGATCTCGGCCGCGGGGCGGCCGGCCAGGGCGGCGGTGAGGAAGTGGTCCTTGGCGTCGTCACGGGAGAGGCGGCCGAGAGCCACGCCGGCGATCCGGGGCGACGTGCGGGCCAGGCTCCGCGCCAGGCCCGTCCACCCCGCGGTGCCGGTGATGAAGCCGGAGAGGGAGTCGCGCGTGGCGATGGTGCCGTCGAAGTCGAACGCGGCGACGACGTCGGTCACAGAGGCAGGCGCCGGAAGATCTGTCGGGGCACCAGGCGCAGCACGCCGAAGACCCCCTGCAGCACCCGGGGCACATAGACGCTCTCGGCCCCGTCGACGATCGCCTTGGCCACGGCTTCGGCCACCGCTTCGGGGGTGGTGGACATCGGAGCCGTCTTCATGCCCGCCGTCATGCGGCCGACCACGAAGCCGGGGCGGACGATCAGCACGCGGGCGCCCGAGCCCGCCACCATGTGCCCGAGACCCTGGGCGAACGCGTCGAAGCCGGCCTTGGATGCGCCGTAGACGAAGTTGGCCCGGCGGGTACGAATGCCGGCCACCGACGAAAGCTCGACCAGCACGCCCCGGCCGGCCCGGGCCATGCGGGTGGCGAGGGCCATCGAGATCGCGGCAGGGGTCACCAGGTTCACCTGCATCACGTCGACCACCTCGGTGGGGTTGCGCTCGGCCCGCTCCTGGTCGCCGAGCACGCCGAGGGCCATGACCGCCAGGTCGAACTCCCCGTGGCGCTCGCAGACGTCGACGATCCATGGCACTGCGCCGTGCACGTCGGCGGCGTCGAACCGCTCGACCACCACGGTGGGGCTGCCGGGCAGCGTGGCCCCGGCCTCGGCCAGGCGATCGGCGTCGCGGCCGGCCAGCACCACGTGCTCGAGGCGAGCCCCGAGGCGGCGGACGACGGCCAGCCCGAGCTCGGAGGTGCCGCCGAGCAGCAGCACCCGCTGGGGTTGGCCGAGCGAGTCGATCATGGGCGGACCCTACCGAAGCCCGCTCTACGGTCGGTCCGGGGCGACGACGTGCGGCGCGCGCTGGATAGCGTCCCGCGGCATGACTGCTCCCGGCACCGGCGACGAGCGGGCGCTGCTCACCGGCACACTCGCTCTTCTGCGACACGCCGTTCTTCGCAAGGCCGAGGGGCTGAGCGGCGAACAGGCCCGGTGGACCCCCGACGGCGGGTTGCTCCCCCTCATCGGCATCATCTACCACCTGGCCCACGTCGAGTGGCGGTGGGCTTCGGGGATCCTGCTCGGCCAGGAGGTGAGCCGGAGCGAGGAGGAGTTCAAAGCGCCCGGGGTGTCTCTCGCCGATGCGATTGCCCTGTACCGAACTCGAGCGGACGAGACGGACCGCGCCGTGGCCGGCTTCGACTCCCTCGACGAGCTCCTGACGACGGCGTGGGGCCAGCCGGTCGACGTCCGCTGGGTGCTCGTGCACCTGATCCAGGAGACGGCCCGCCACGCCGGCCACGCCGACGCCACCCGGGAGCTGCTCGACGGCAAGAAGGGCTGAGCCGGCGTCAGGCGCCGATGGCGTTGGCCGAGCGGACGACCTCGCGCATGAAGGCGCCTGCGTCGGCCAGGCGCTGAGAGGCAGCGGGTCCGGCGGGCTCCGGCTCTCCACGCCAGTAGGCGAGAGCATCGTCGACCACCCTCTTCCACCTCGGGCCGAAGGTCTCCAACGCGTAGGCGCCGGCCTCCTCCTTGGAGATGACTTCGCCGGTGGCGACGGTGCGGTGCAGCCGGGGCGCACCGAGCACGCCCCACGCGCGCACCCAGCGGCTCGGCGTGAGCGGCTTCACCGGCGCCTGGCCCCGCGCAGCCATGTCCGCCCACCGCGTCCAGTAGCCGTTGAGGTTGTCGAGGTTCCACTTCCGAAGTGTGTGGGGCTCCGGGTCGAGGCCGAGCTCCGCCGGCTGCGGACCCCTCAGCGCGATGCCCCGCTCGTGGAAGACCTTCCACACGACGGGGTTGACGTCGAACGCAGAGCCCACGTTGAACGCAGGTCCGGTGTGTGACGCCGCGGGACGGATCCGGCTCACCGGCTTCGCCAGCTCCGACCTCGGTACGTAGACGCCGTTGCACGTGCCCGGCAGGGCCAGATCGCCTGCCGCGAGTGCCCGGACGGTCGAGCGGACGCCGGACCCGAGATGTGCCACGCGGAGCCGGCGGAGCTCCCTCCGGTCGAGCGCCGCGTCCAGCACGGCGATGAAGTCGATGTCACTGCGACCCGGCCGGAACGCACCCAAGGCGGCCGACCCGACCAGGTAGAAGCCGGTGATCTGGCCCGGCAGCAGTCGATCGGCGAGCTGCAGGTACGAGGCGGCGCCACGAGCCAGCGTCGGGTCGAGCATGGCCACCGGTCTACAACGTGAGTCTTCCGCTTCTGTACCGCCGATTTGCTGCGACTAGTGCGACCTACTCCCCGGCCGGCGGGGATTGCTCCACAGAAGTCGCGGCAGATGGGTCAGCGGGTGGCGGCGAGGAGGCGGCGGGTGGCCTCTTCCTCGCCGGCGGTGGGCAGCTGGACGCTGCCACCGAGGGCGACGGTGCCCGGCGCCCGGCACTTCCCACAGCGGAGAGCGGCGATGATGCCGTCGGTGGTGGATCCGCCGCTGTCACCGCCCTGCACCGTGTCGATCTCGAAGCTGCCCGGTTCGGCGGTGTTCCCGCACTCGGGACACACCAGGTTGCCGGCGTCGTCGGCCGTGAAGTCGAGCGAGTAGCCGTAGGCCCGGTAGGCCCGCTGCAGCTCGACGGTGTCGCCGCCTCCCCCGGCACTGCCCGCAGCACCGGTGTAGTCGGGTCGGGCCGTCATCTCCGCGTTGCAGGACGTGCACCGGAAGCCGTTGACGACGGCATCCTCGACGGGCACCTGCGCTGCGCAGCCCTGACACGTGAGCGTGGGTCCCATGGTGTTCGCCAGGTCGGTCATGGCGCTCGCGGTACCCCCAACCGGCACGGCCCTACCCGTCAGAGACGACCCGTCCCTCGTGGAGCACGATCACCCGGTCGGCGATGGCCAGCACGTGTGGACGGTGGCTCACCAGCAGGGCGGTGCGGGTGCCGGCGGTGCGGAGGCGCTCCCACAGGCGCATCTCGGTCTCGACATCGAGAGCGCTCGAGAGGTCGTCGACCACCAGCAGGTCGGGCCGGCGCACCAGGGCCCGAGCCGCACCGGCGCGCTGCACCTGTCCACCGGAGAGTCGGAGCCCCCGCGGACCGATGAGGGTGTCGGCCCCGGCGGGCATGCGCTGGAGATCCTCCTCCAGGCAGGCCAGCCACAGCGCGTCCTCCAGCTGATCGGGCGGGAGGCCGAGCAGGATCGTTTCCGACAGCGTCTCGCTGAACAGCCGCGGCACCTGCGGCAGGTAGGACACCCGGGGTGGCACGAGGAAGGTCGACGGATCGGCCACGACGGAGCCGTTCCAGCGCACCTCCCCGGCCAGCGGGGTGACGAGGCCCAGCAGGCCGCGAAGCAGGGTCGACTTGCCGGCCCCGACGACGCCGGTGATGACGACGAGCTCGCCGCCGCGAACCGTGAGATCGACGTCCTCCACGCCTCGACCCGAGGTGGGGTGGCGCACGGTGAGGCCACGCACGTCGAGCTGGCGCAGGCCGTCGGACACGAGCGGCTGGTGCTCGGGCACAGGCGGCCCGTGGCGGAGGTAGGTGGTGACCTGCTGCACCGGCGCCGCTCGATCACCGTCCATCAGCTCGCCGAGCCGGTCGACCGAGACGTCGGCCTGGCGCTGGTAGGCGCCCAGGCGGCCCACCCACTTCGGGAGGCTGGCGACCACGGTGACGTAGCTGGCGAAGAGGCCGATGTCGCCCACCGAGAGCTCCCCGCGCTGGAAGGCACCGGCCACCAGCACGAGCACGACGCCGATGGTGATCTCGCCCGTGCCATAGCCGAGCGAGCGGATGAGCTCGCTGCCGAGCTGATCGGTGCGCGACACCTTGGCCCGGTGGAGGTTGAGGGTGGTGAAGGCGTTGTCGACGGCCCGCTCGGCGCCACCTGCCTTGACGGCCAGGATGCTGCCGAAGGTGTCGCCGATGAAGCTGGTGACGGCGGCGGTGGCCTCCCGGGCCGCGCGGCGCCACCGGCGCAGGCTCGGACCGAGCCACGCCGACAGCCCGAGGGCGAGGGCCACGGGCACGGCCACGCTGACCGCGGCGGTTCGGTCGATCGACGCGATGACCGTGAGGGCGACGATCGAGGTGAGCAACGAGGCGCTCACGTCGAGCCAGACGTCGAGCACCAGCCCGAGGTCCTGGGCGTCGTCGCGGAACCGGCTCACGGCCTCTCCCGACGAGCCGGGGAGCCGGCCGGCGGCAGGGCCGGTGCCCGTGGCCAGCGACGACAGGACGTTGACCCGCGGCACCGTGAGCCAGCCGACCCAGGCGCCGTGCCACTGGAACGCGGCGCTGACGAAGAGCGACCACCGCGCCACCTCGAGCCCGAGCAGTGTGGCGAGGAGCACGACCGGGAGGCCGGGAGACCCGTCCGTGAGCCGATCGAGGATGAGCTTGAGCACCCACCCGACGGGCAGCGGCGCGGCGTGGAAGCACAGCCACTGGAACCAGGCGAGCACGTAGGAGCGCCAGTCGCTGCGCAGCAACCGGAATATCACCCGGCTGGTCGAGGGCCGGCTCACTGGACGACCTCGTCGATGATCGAGCGGCGGTCGGCCACCCGGAGCAGCCGGCCGTAGCGACTGTCCGCGTCGGCGGCCAGTGCGTCCCGGGGCCCGTGCTCGACGATGCGGCCGTCGTCCACCACGGCGATGGTGTCAACCGCGTCGAGCGTGGCCAGGCGGTGGGCCACGATGATGGCGGTGCGCCCGGCCAGCAGGTCCTGCATGGCGGCGGTGATGTGAGACTCGGTCTTCGGGTCGAGCCGCGACGACGCCTCGTCGAGGATCACCACCGACGGGTCGGCGAGGAACGCCCGGGCGAAGGCGAGCAGCTGGGCCTCCCCGGCGGACAGGCTGGAGCTGCCTTCGAGCTGGGTGTCCAGGCCCTCGGGCTGGGCGTCGAGCCAGGTGCTCAGGCCGACCCGGCGCAGCACCCCGGTCAGCTCGTCGTCGCTCACCGCACGGGCCCCGAAGATGGTCAGGTTCTCCCGCAGCGAGGCACGGAAGAGCTCGACGTCCTGCGTCACGACGGCGACGCGACCGCGCAGCACGTCCTGACGCAGCTCGCGCACGTCGACGCCCCCGATGGTGACCCGCCCCTCGCCGACGTCCCACAACCGCAGCGCAAGCCGGCCGAGCGTGGTCTTCCCGCTCCCCGTGCGCCCGATGACGCCGAGGTGGGAGCCGGCCGGCACCTCGAGGTCGATGTCCCGCACTGCCGGCTCGCTGTCGGCTGCGTACGCGAACGACACGCGCTCGAAGCGGACGGCGAGCGCACCGTCCGGAAGGGCCTCTGCGCCGAGCGGACCATCGGTGATGGACGGGTCGGTGGCCAGCATCCACGACGCCCGGCGCGCCCCGGCCAGCGCCTTCTGGAACTCCTTCAGCTGGTCGGCGATGCGCTCGAGGGGCTGGCGCAGCATCTCGCTGTAGCGGAACAGGGCGAGGACCTGGCCGACGGTGAGCAGGCCCCGGTCGTGCAGCACGAAGCCCAGGGCCAGGGTGGCCACCGACCCGGCGGCGAAGGTGGCGGCGGCCACCGCGTACGAACCGTCCCCCAGGAAGGAGGCACGTCGGGCCGCGTGCCACGAGCGGGAGGAGTTCACGTGCAGGCGGTGCACGGCGTAGCGACCGGCGCCGTTGGCCCGCAGGTCCTCCAGACCCCCGAGACGCTCCTCGAGGTCGCCGTAGAGCTGGGCGTTGGCCTCCCGCTCGGCCTCGCGCGCAGGCACGGCGGCCGCCCGCAGGCGAATGAGCACGAAGCCGCCGGCGATGGCCGACAGCACGAGCAAGGCCCCGGCCCGAGGGTCGATGAACAGCGCCACGCCGAGCATGGCGATCATGAGCACGACGTTGCCGAGCACGTGGACGAGCACGTTGGAGAAGAAGATGGCGAGAGCCTCGACGTCACCGTCGATCCGCTCGATCAGCTGGCCCGGGCTGTGCTTCCCGTGCCACGCCATCTCCAGCCGGAGGGCGTGGCGCAGCAGCCGTTCCCGAAGGCGGTTGCCGGCGCGCCACGACAGGTGCAGCGAGCCCCACATGACGACCAGCTGCAGCGCCTCGGCGATGACCGCAGCGGCCACGTACATCCCCGCGATCTGGACGAGCGCGTCGATGCTCCGGCCCGCGATCGCACCGTCGACGAATCGGCCCAGCAGGGCCGGCATGGCCAGGCGCAGGCTGAGCGCGACGAGCAGCACGGCGAGCACGCCGGTGGCGGCCCGTCGCTCGGGCCGGAGCATGGAGAAGAGCAGGCGGGTCTCGGGCCCCCGCACGCGAGCCATGGGGGCGGCCACGCTACGACGCGCCCCTGTGTTGGGCTAGCGATTTCCTCTCAGTCGGCCGGCGGCGGGGCCAGCATCCGGGAGCGGTCGGCCCACGACATGGCCCGGGCCCCGTAGGTGGACGTGCCCGCGTCCCGCAGCTCGGTGGCCGCCCGCAGCAGCTCGCCGTACGCAGTCCAGGCCAGGAGGCCTCCCGTGGACACCCGGCGCACGCCGGCAGCGGCCAGCTCGTCGGTCGGCGGCACCTTCGGCGACGCGAGGACGTTCACCGGGACGCCGACGCTGCTGACCACCTGCCTGATGTCCGCCAGCGCGCTCAGGCCAGGGGCGTAGACCACGTCCGCACCGGCATCCCGGTAGGCGATCAGCCTGGTGATGACCTCGTCGAGGTCGCCGGCTCCGTAGAGGAGCCCCTCGGCTCGCCCGGTGAGCACCATGCCGTGGCGATGCGCAGCCTCCGCCGCCGCCGCCACCCGCTCGGTCGCAACGTCAACCGGGTCGATGACCTTTGTCGACGGCTCGTAGTCCTCTATCGACAGCCCCGCGGCACCGGTGGCGGCCAGCCGGTCGACCACCGCGCTGATGCCGCTCGGGTCGTCGGCATACAGGCGCTCGGAGTCGATGTTGACGGGGACGTCGACCGCCTCGACGATGGCGGCGACGTGGCTCACCAGCTCGTCGAGCGTGACCTGTTGATCGGGGCGACCGAGCGTCGCCGCGTGGCCCGAGCTGGTGGTGGCCAGGGCCGGGAACCCGAGCGACGCCAGCAGCTTCGCCGACCCCACGTCCCACGGGTTGGGCATCACGAACAGGCCGTCGGCGTGCAGCTCTCGGAACCTGCCGCTCATCGAGGTGCTCATGCCACCACCCCCAGCTTCTCGGCCAGCTGCCGACGGCCGGCATCCGTGACCCGTAGCTCGCGCGGGTAGCTCTCCGTCCGCCGCAGCCAGTCGTGCTCGAGCATGCAGCTGAGCAGCCCGGCCCCGAGGACGCCGCCCAGGTGGGGGCGGCGCTGGCTCCAGTCGAGGCAGGTCTTCACCATCGGCCGGGTGGGCGACGGCTCGACCTCGATCCCGAGACGGGCCGCGAGCAGCTGACGGCCGGCGGCGGTGAGCGTGGCGCCCTCGACGGCACCGAGCGCCACCAGCCGGTCGTGCAGCGCGACACC
Organism: uncultured Acidimicrobiales bacterium; assembly: GCA_902805655.1. Lineage (GTDB taxonomy): Bacteria > Actinomycetota > Acidimicrobiia > Acidimicrobiales > CADCTF01 > CADCTF01. The sequence goes on along the minus strand of CADCTF010000096.1, from coordinate 3,089 downwards.
GAGCACCCCGGCGAGGTGGTCGTAGCACGACCGGGCCGTCGCCAGGCCGCGTCGCAGCTTCGGTAGGCCCGGGGCGACTCGGGCGCCGGCGCGGGCGCCTGAAGAGACCATGGCCTCGACCATCGACGCCACCTCGGCATCGGCCAGGCGGAAGTACCGGTGCCGGCTCTGCACCTCGACCGCCACCAGTCCTGCGTCCTGCAGCACGCCGAGGTGCTCGCTGGCCGTGGACGGGGCCACGCCGACGTGGCGGGCCAGCTCCTTACCGGTGTGTGCGGTGCCACCCATCAGGGCGGTGACCATGCCGGCGCGGGCATCGCTGCTCAGCGCCGACGCCACGACCGCGAGGTGGGCTGTGTCCATGCCGGGGACGCTACGCCGACGACGGTTCGGCCCGGGCCGAACGCCCCGGTCCCTACGGTCGCCCCGATGCTCGACCTCCTTGCTCACTCCCGCGACCCGTATCCCGCCTACACCGAGCTCCGTCGCGCCCACTCCGTTGCTTTGGCCGACGGGGTGCTCGACGCGCTGGCCGGACGTTCGGCCGTGGTGACCGAGGCCTCGGTGGACTTCGAGCGACGTCCCAACTGCGCATCCCCGCCCGGCTGCGCGTGCACCTGGCTGGGTGATCTACGGCACTCGGACCTCCGGGCGCCGCTCGGCGTATTCGTACTTCTCGGACCACGGCAACGCATAGGGCGGCCGAACTGACCGGCGGTCCAGCGCGACCACGTACGTACTCGCCCCGGGTTCCATCAGCTGGCATGTCCGAGGCAGCGGGTCGACCTCGAAGACCGGTGTCAGCACGCCACCTGTGTTGTCGAAGCGCGCCAGCCTCGAACCGCACCCGCCATCCCGGAGCGTGATGCTCACCACCACCTCGCGGGGGAAATCGACCGGCGGCGGCTGGGTGTCGCCACTCACGGCGTCCCACAGCGCCTGGTACTCCGCGGCATCGACCGCGGCGCGAACCACTCCCGGCCGGCTTCCTCGGGCGCCGAACATCGAAAGCATGCGCAGGGAGTCCGTTGATCCGAGATCCGACCCTTCGAGGCGACCCTCCCCATCGCCCCGGCTCGCGACGACGACGCCATCTCGGTCGTCACCGCGCGCCATGGTCAGCCCGCCGACCACGCCTACGACCAGCAGCAGCGCGGCAGTCACACCGCCCAGCGTCGCCTGCCTTCTCCGCAGGCGCCGCCGACCCTCCGCAACGGCTCGGTCGGCCATCTCCGGTGCCGCGGTAGGCGGTGCGGGGTCATCGAGGTGGGTGAACATCAGAGTGCCTCCGTAGCCAACGAGGGGAGCTCGAGCTGGACCCGCATGGCGGCGAGAGCGCGAGCGGCGTGGCGCTTGACCGAGCCGACCGAGCAGCCGAGCGCCTCGGCGACATCGCGCTCGGGCCAGTCCTCCAGGTAGCGCAGCACCGCCACCTCGCGCTGCCTACGCGGCAGCCGGGCCAGGAGCCGCATCAGGTCGAGACGGTCGGCCGTCGCCGTGTCGGAGGCGATGGCGGCGCTCGACGGGGCGGCGCCCGCCCGGCGCTGCTCTCGGCGCCACCGGTCGATGGCCAAGCGGGAGGTGGTCGTCACGACCCAGCCGACCCGCCGATCACCGAGACGAGCCCAGTGGACGTAGGCCCGGGTGAGGGCCTCCTGGGCCAGGTCCTGTGATGCGCCGCGGTCACCCGAGATGCGGAACGCCGTGCGGTAGGCGTGCGAGAACAGCTCGGCGTACGCCTCCCTGAACTCCTCGTCACGGCTCCGCTTCACCAGCATCACCCCTTCCTACGCTGGCGGCCCCGTTGAGGTTGACCCGAGTCGAGAGATGTTCGAAGCGTGCTCAGGTGGACGGCGCGGTCTCCAGGAGGCGCACCATCCGCTCCACCCTCGGGGGGAGGACGCGACGGCGCCTCCGCGCTTCGGGCCACCGACGAGCCGCCTCGGCCAGCGCCCCACGCGCCGCCGGGTTGACCAGCGCCCGGGCGCCGACGCTCGCGGTGGCCCGCACCACCACCGGGTACGGCCGGCGCATCCAGGTGGAGAGCAGGTCGTTGCGAATCACCCTGCGCCGGCGGGCGACGACATCACGGATGGGTGACGGGTGATGGTGGGCGACCACGTCGTCGACATAGGCGATGCCCCACCCGGCGGTGGCCGCGTCCTGGGCCAGGATCATCTCCTCGCCGAGGAAGAAGAGCAGGTCGTCGAAGCCTCCGAGCTCCAGAAACGCATCGCGGCGAACGACCGTGCCACAGGCGATGAAGCCCAGGAGCGGCGGGCCGGGCAGGTCCTCCTGCCGGGGCAGAGGGCTGGCCGCCATCTCCGTGCACATCGGATCGATCCGCTCGTCGGGGCCGACCAGGATGCGGGCCTGGAGGAAGGCGAGCCGGGGAGCCGAGTCGAAGTGGTCGGCGGCACGAGAGAGCGCGCCGGGTGCCCACCACGAGTCGTCGTCGGCGAACGCGACATACGGAGTGGTTGCGGCCCGCACGCCGATGTTGCGCGCCGCCGCACCGATGTTCTGCTCGAGCCGCACGGCCTCAACGCCGGGGAACGAGGAGCGGACCGCCTCCAGCGTGCCGTCGCTCGATCCGTTGTCCACCAGCACCACCGGAGGACGCTCGGGCAGTGCGGCGAGGTGCCCGAGGGTCACGAGCACCTCTGAGCGCCGGTCGTAGGTGATGACCACCACGCTGGTGCGAGGCTCTGCTGCTCGCTCCATCAGGAGTGGTCGAAGAGCGCGCTGACCGACTCACCGGCGTGGATGCGGCGGATCGCCTCGCCGAGCGCGGGAGCCACGCTGATCACCGAGAGCTTGGGGATCAGCTTCTCCGGGGCGATGGGCACCGTGTTGGTGCACACCACCTCGACCACATCAGGATGGTCCTGCAGGCGGGCCAGGGAGTCACCGGCGAAGAGGCCGTGGGTGCAGAGCACCCGTGACCGGCGGGCGCCCCGCTCCTTCAGCCGGTCGAGCAGCTCGAACACCGTGCTGCCCCGGGCGATCTCGTCGTCGAGGACGATGATGTCGCGGTCTTCCACCTCGCCGATGATCGAGCTGATCACCACCTTCTCGTCGCTCAGGCG
>CADCTF010000095.1 GCA_902805655.1 uncultured Acidimicrobiales bacterium | reverse complement strand
GCACCGCAGCTCGTGCAGACCAGGTGGTGATGATGCTCGGTCAGGTCCTCGGCCAGCTCGTAGCGGGCGAAGTCGTCGACGCCCAGCACCCGGCGGGCGACGCCTGCCGCCTCCAGCACGGCCAGGTTCCGGTAGACGGAGCTCTGCGGCAGGCTCGGGCCGGCCACGAGGATCTCCGGGATGGAGACGGGTCGCCCGAGTGATGACAGCAGCTCCACCAGCGCCTTGCGGCTAGTGGTGTAGCGCTGGTCGATGCGCCCGAGTCGCGATGCCGCCTGGTCGTGTGGCGCCGGTGCCATCGACGTCACGGTAACTCTCCTGCGGCGACTGTCTCGCGCCCTGAGCCCGGCGTGTGAGGCCGGCGACGGGGGGCCACCGAGGTGAGCGCGAAGGAGGCTGCTGCCACCAGCACAATCGTGCCGCCCGGTGCGATGCCCCAGACCCGAGCTGCCACCAACCCGACGAGCACGGACGCTGCTCCGAGGGCGGAAGCCACGACCATGGTGCCTCGGAACGAGCGGGACAGCCGCTGCGCCGCGCCGACGGGCAGCACCATGAGTGCGGCGACCAGCAGCACGCCGACGACCTGCATGGAGGCGACCACCGTGACGGCGGCCATGGCCGCCAGACCGAGGCTCAGGCCGGTGACGGGCAGGCCGGCCACCCGCGACGCTCGCTCGTCGAGCACGACGGCGAAGAGAGCCCGCCAGCAGAGGGCCATCATCACGAGGATGACCCCGCCCATCACCACGATGACCAGCGTGTCCTGCGCCGACACCGTGAGGATGGCGCCGAAGAGGTACGACAGCACGCTGGCGTCGAGCGAGCCCGCCAGGCTGGACAGCACCACCGCAAGGGCGATGCCGGAGTAGAAGAACATGGCCAGCGCGAGATCGCCGGCCGCCCGCCCCCGCAGCCGGAGCCACTCGATGCCGACCGCGCCACCGACCGCGGCGATCAGCGCGGTCCAGAGCGGGAACACGCCCAGCAGCAGACCGGCGGCCACGCCGGCGAAGGCCACGTGGCCGATGCCGTCGCCCATCAGCGACATCTGCTTCTGCACGAGGAAGGTGCCGATCAAGGGGGCGGCCAGCCCGACCACCATGCCGGCCACCAACGCCAGCTGCATGTACTCGCGCTCGAAGGGCCATGGCAGGGGCAGCGCCGCCACCAGCTCGAAGCCGGTGGTCAATGGTCCTCCAGCCACATCGGCAGGTCCTCCGGGTGCACGCCGAGGCTGACGCCGGTCTCCCGCAGCTGGGCGGGGGTGCCGTCGAAGGCAACCTTCCCCTGCCTCAGCACGAGGAGGCGATCGAGGTCGTCCGCCACTGCGCTGAGTTCGTGGGACACCAGCAGCACGGCCGAGCCATGGTCCTCCACCAGGTGCACCAGTGAGTCGCGGAACCGCCGCTGGGAGTCCGCGTCCACACCCGCCACCGGCTCGTCGAGCACCACGACGTCCGGCCGGGTCACCAGCGCCTTGGCGATGAAGGCGCGCTGCTGCTGTCCGCCGGAGAGCTCGGTGAGCATGCGCCGGCGGAGGTCGACCAGCGCGACCGACTCGAGGGCGTGGTCGATCTCCGAACGATCCTCGGCCGTGAGCCGGCGGCTCCAACGCCCCTTCGACAAGCGGCCGCAGGCCACCACCTCCTCCACCGTCGCGGTCAGGTGCTCGGGGATCGCCGGTCGCTGCGGCACGTAACCGAGCCTCCACCGCTCACGGAAGCTGGCGACCGGCATCCCGAGGATCCGAGAGCTGCCCTGGGAGGGCTCGGACAGCCCGAGCAGCACCCGCAGCATCGTCGTCTTGCCTGCCCCGTTCGGCCCGACCAGGGCCACGAACTCGCCACGCGCCACCGCCAGTGACACGCAGTCGAGCACCGGAGTCGGCCCGTAGGCGAAGGAGATCGCGTCGAGCTCGATGGCAGCGGGGATGACGACCTCCGAAAGTGAGAACCGTTGCCAAGGCTAGCCGAACGTTCACGACAGCCTCTGGCGGACGCGGCGCTCCGACCGGGTCGCGCACCCAGCGCGACCTGCCAAAGCGCGGAGACCTCTCTACGGTGGTCGGGTGGACGAGCGGAGCGGGCGGGCACGGATCGAGCCCCCCGCCGGGCGGCTCCAGCACCTCGTCCCCCGCCTGCTGGCCGTCTTCGCCATGGTCGCAGCTGCCGCGTTGGCCACCGCAGCGCCGGCAGCCGCCCACGGCGTCGCCGGCGCCGAGCCGACCAACCTCCGCACCCGACTGTTGGAGGTGACGCCGGCTGTACCCGGCGTCGAGCTGTCGGTCGTGGAGGCCGGCAGCCGGCTCCAGCTGGAGAACCGGTCGCCGGACGAGGTGGTGGTGCTCGGGTTCTCGGGCGAGCCGTTCCTCCGGGTCGGACCGGACGGTGCCTTCGAGAACGTGCGGTCGCCGGCGACGTACCAGTTCGCCGGTCGGGGCGGGCAGGAAGGCGCCATCCCGCCTTCCGCCGACCCGGCCGCGCCGCCCGAGTGGCGGCAGACCTCCGAGGAACCGGTCGCCCGGTGGCACGACCACCGGGTGCACTGGATGGGTGAAGAGGACCCGCCGATCGCCCGGGCGGAGCCGGGTGTGGAGCACGTCATCTTCCCCCGGTGGACCGTCGAGCTGGACCACGCCGGTCAGCAGATCGTGGCGTCCGGCGACCTCGTGTGGGTGCCGGGGGCGAGCCCGTGGCCGTGGTTGGCACTGGCCGTGGCGACCGGCGCGGCGACGCTGGCACTGGCCCTGCGGGCGCGCTGGACGGGTTTCGCGGCGGCGCTGGTGGCGCTGGTCGCAGTCGACGTGATGCACGCCGCGGGCGCGGCGGCCGAGAGCGGCTTCGACCTGTGGTCAGGCATCAGCGCGTCGATCGGGTCGAGCTGGCCCTCGCTCGTCGCCTGGGTGGTGGCGGCGCTCGCGGTGCGGATGCTCCTCCGCCGGGAGCTCAACGGCATCTACGCAGCCGTACTCGCGGCTGGGGTGCTGGCCGTCTTCGGCGGGCTGGGGGATCTCGCAGTGCTCAGTCGATCCCAGGTGCCCTTCGGGTTCGGGCAGACGGTCGGCCGGTCTGTCGTGGCCCTCACCTGCGGTCTGGGGGTGGGCCTTGTCGTGGCCTCGTTCGTCGCCATCTCGCGTGGCACCTTGCCGGCCCCTGCTGCCGAAGCAGGCCCGGGCGGGGCTCCCCGAAGGGCGCCCGTCTAGGCACGAGACCGATTCTCATTCGCTGCTACGGTTCTTCGGGATCGATTCTCAGACGTCCGAGAGATGAGGGTGGCAGTGGTGAAGAGCGCGGCAGCGATGCTCGCAGTGGTGGCAGCGATGGGCCTGGCCGGCTGTGGCGACACGGGAGGCTCCTCGAGCGACGGGAAGGTGCAGGCGGTGGCCAGCTTCTATCCCCTGTACGAGGCGACGCGGGCCGTTGGTGGCGAACTGGTCGACGTGACCAACCTCACCGCAGCTGGAGTCGAGCCTCATGACGTCGAGCTGACGTCGCGGCAGGTCGACGCCATCGAGGACGCCGATGTCGTGCTCTACCTCGGCCATGGCTTCCAGCCCGCCGTGGAGAAGGCGGGCAAACGGGCCAAGACCGCGGTCGACCTGCTGGCCACCGACGGCCTCACCCTGCTCTCCGCGCCCGAGGGCCACGACGAGGAGCAAGGAAAGGGTCACGAGGCGGGTGAGGGTGAAGACCCGCACGTGTGGCTCGACCCGAGCCGCATGATCAGGGTCGTCGAGCGCATCCGGACGGTGCTGGCGGAGGAGGACCCAGCGAACGCCGGCACCTACGCCGCCAACGCCAAGGCGTTCACCGACCGGCTGCGAGCCCTCGACGCCGACTTCCGGAGCGGCCTGGGCTCCTGCCAGCGCCGGCGCATCGTCACGTCACACGCCGCCTTCACCTACCTGGCCGACCGCTACGACCTCCGGCAGGAGGCCATCGCCGGCCTGGCGCCCGAGTCGGAGCCCAACCCCAGGCGTCTGGCCGAGCTCACCGATCAGGTGAAGGCGGACGGAACGACCACGATCTTCTACGAGACGCTCGTGTCCCCCCGGGTGGCCGAGGCACTGGCCCGGGAGGCCCGGGTGACCACGGCGGTGCTGAACCCCTTGGAGGGTCTCACCACCGAGGAGGTCGCAGCGGGTGAAAGCTACGAGTCGGTGATGCGCCGCAACCTGCAGGCCCTGCGCTCGGCTCTCGGCTGCAACTAGAGGGGGACGCCGGGCGCTCGCACCGGCTTGGCGCGACCATGGGACATGGAGACCCGTCGGCGCAACGCGTGGCTGTTGCGCCGAGCCGGCTTCGGCGGGTCTGCGAGCGAGCTGGACCTGCCGACGAACGAGCTGTTCGAGCGACTGGTCGACCCCGACCGACAAGGTGTCCCGGCGGCGATCGACCCTTGGGACGACGCATTGCTGGCCGCTGCCGGTGGGATCAACGGCTCGCAGCCCACTCCCGAGGCACGCCGCCACGCGGCCGACGGCTGGCTGGCGCACATGATCGCCACGCCCCGGCCTCTCGAGGAACGCCTGACGTGGATCTGGCACGACCACTTCGCCACGTCCATCGACAAGGTGAAGTCACCGGTGCTGATGGTGAGCCACCTCCGGACGATCCAGCGCCACGCCATGGGCTCGTTCCCTGCCTTGGTCAAGGCCATGACCATCGACCCGGCGATGCTGATATGGCTCGACGGCCGCACCAGCACCGCCGCCTCGCCGAACGAGAACTACGGGCGCGAGCTGCTCGAGCTCTTCACCGTCGGCCTGGGTGCCCACACCGAGCGTGACGTGCAGGCGGCCGCCCGAGCGCTGACCGGTTGGCGGCTGCAGCCCCCGGCGAACGAGGCGGTGCTCCAACGTCGGCTTCACGATGACGCACCACAGGTGCTGTTGGGGCGGATCGGTGTCCACGACGTGGACACCGTGGTGGATGCCGTCTGCTCGGCGCCGGGCTGCGCGCCCTTCGTCACTCGGTCGCTGGCGGGCCACCTGCTCGGTCCGGCAGCCGCGGCGGACGAGGGATTCATCGCCAGACTGGCCGCCGACTTCCGGCGTGGGGGGCTGGAGATCCGCCCGTTGGTGAGGGCCCTGCTCGCAGCCGGCCTGGAGCGACGCGACACCGCGGTCGTCGAAGCACCCGTGCCATGGCTGGTTCGAGCCCAACGGATGACCAGTGCCCAGCTCGGCGTCACGGTGCGGATGGCCGGGCTCACCGCCTGCGGCCAGGTGCCGCTGCGTCCGCCCGACGTCGGGGGGTGGCCGGTCCACACGACGTGGCTCTCTTCGTCGTCGGTCGTCGCCCGAGCCTCACTCGCGGCAACGGTTGCCGCGGCCGCGCCACCCGATGGTGCCGCCCGGGATGCCGCCCGTCGCGGCGACTTCGACGGGCTGGCCGCTGCGCTCGGCCGGGCTGACGGCTTCGGTACCGCAACCCTCGCCGCCCTCCGCTCGCTTCCCGAAGAGGTCGGCAGGCTCGCCCTGGCGCTCACTGCCCCCGATCAGGTGGTGATCTGAGATGGCTCTGACCCGCCGGCAGTTCCTCTCGCTCACAGGTGGCGCCGGAGCGCTCATGGCCACCGGCGCCTGGGCCGGCCTGCTGGGCGAGCAGGTGGCGGACGGCTCGGGCTCGGCGACTACCACTCCTCCGCCGCGCCCACCTCGCACCCTGGTCGTCGTCCAGCTCGGCGGCGGCAACGACGGCCTCAACACCGTCGTGCCGGAGGACGGCCGCTATCGAGACGCGCGCCCCTCATTGGGCATCCCGGAAGCGGAGCTCCTTCGACCGGCCGGGCTCACCGGCGCCTCGCTCCACCCGGCGCTGGCGCCGCTCGTTGCGCCGTGGACCGCGGGTTCGCTGGCCATCGTCCAGTCGCTCGGCTATGCGCACGCCGGGCGATCGCACTTCGAGTGCTCACAGCACTGGTGGGACGGCGCCCATCCGGGTCAGCCCACAACCACTGGTTGGATCGGCCGGTGGCTCGACTCGACCGCACCCGCGGAGGGCTCCCACCCGTTGCGGGCGGTGGCGCTGGGAGCCGGCTCACCTGCGCTGCGGGCCGAGCGAACGGTCGCGACGGTGGTCCTCGATCCCCGCGCCTTCGCCATCCGAGCACCGAGGGGGGTGGACGCCAAGGCCCTCGCCGACGCCTTCGTCGCCACCGCTGCGCCGCTCTCCCCGGACGCTCTGCTGGCAGCATCACAGCGGTCGGTGGCGTCAGCCATGGCTGCGGTGGACACGCTCAAGACGCCGCTGGCCGAGGTTGGCGCCGGTGACGGCAAGCTCACCGGCCTGCTCGGATTGGCTGCCGACCTGGTGACCCGGCGACTCGGCATCGAGGTCATCACCTTGGGCGCGAGCGGCTTCGACACCCACTCCGCCCAGGCGGACGAGCACGCCGAGCTGCTCGCAGATCTGGCCGGGGGGCTCGCACGCTTCTCGGAGAAGGTCGCCGCGGCTGGGATGGCGGACCAGACCCTTGTGATGACGACGAGCGAGTTCGGCCGTCGAGTGGCACAGAACGGGAGCCTGGGCACCGACCACGGGCTCGGGGGTTGCCAGCTCCTGTTGGGTCCAGCCGTCAGGGGCGGACTGGTGGGGACCCTCGACCTGTCGAGGCTGCACGACGGTGACCTGGCCGCCACCATCGACCCGCGGTCGCTGTTCGCCGCCGGGCTCGACTGGCTCGGAGGACCGACCACGGACGTGCTGCACGACCACGAGGATCTCGGCCTCCTGCGCTGAGACCGGCCGATTCCCGTCGAGCTCGACGACATTCAACTCCTCCGGGCCGGCCGACCTCGGCCGGTACCCTTGCGAGATGACTCCCGCCGAGCTGGGCGCTGCGGTTCGCGCCGCGATCCTCGAAGCGGTCGAGGCCGGCGACCTCGCAGTATCCCCACCGGGGGCTGTCACCGTCGAGCGGCCGAAGGTCAAGTCGCACGGTGACTACGCGACCAACATCGCCCTGCAGCTGGCCAAGGCGGCCGGCCGGCCGCCCCGTGAGATCGCTGCGCTCCTGGCGACCCGGCTCGGTGCCGTACCGGGCATCGACGCCGTCGAGGTGGCCGGCCCCGGCTTCCTCAACGTCCACCTGAGCCAGGCATCGCTCGGCCAGGTGGTGCGCCAGGTGCTCGACCGCGGCGCGGCCTACGGCACGAACGCGGCGGCGGCCGGCCAGAGCATCAACCTCGAGTTCGTCAGCGCGAACCCGACCGGGCCGATCCACATCGGCGGCGTACGCTGGGCTGCGGTAGGCGATGCCCTTGCCCGCCTGCTCGAAGCCAGCGGCGCGACCGTCACGAGGGAGTACTACTTCAACGACCACGGCGCGCAGATCGACCGGTTCGCCCGGTCCCTGCTGACTGCAGCTCGGGGCCAGGAGGCCCCGGAGGACGGCTACAGCGGGGCCTACATCGTCGACATCGCCAAGACCGTGCTGGCCAAGGTGCCCGACGCCCTGGAGCAGGCCGACCCGCAGGAGGTGTTCCGGCGAGAGGGTGTCGAGCAGATGTTCGGTGAGATCCGGGCGTCCCTGCACGACTTCGGCGTCGACTTCGACGTCTACTTCCACGAGAACTCGCTCCACGAGTCCGGCGCCGTCGTACGGGCGGTCGAGCGGCTCCGGGCCAACGGCCACATCTACGAGCGTGACGGCGCGGTGTGGCTGCGTACGACCACCTTCGGGGACGACAAGGACCGCGTGGTCTTGAAGAGCGACGGCGAGCCCGCCTACATCTCCGGGGATCTCGCCTACTACCTCGACAAGCGCGAGCGCGGCTTCGACCGCGTGGTGATCATGCTCGGCGCCGACCACCACGGCTACGTCGGCCGGATGATGGCCATGTGCGCCGCCTTCGGTGACACCCCCGGCGTCAACCTCGAGATCCTCATCGGCCAGATGGTGAACCTGCTGCGCGATGGTGAGCCGCTCCGGATGAGCAAGCGGGCGGGCACGGTGCTCACCCTCGAGGATCTGGTCGAGGCTGTCGGTGTCGACGCGGCGCGGTACGCACTGGCCCGCTCGAGCGCCGACAGCACCCTCGACATCGACCTCGCCCTGTGGTCGAAGCAGACGAGTGCGAACCCCGTGTACTACGTGCAGTACGCCGCAACCCGTGCCGCCTCGATCCTCCGCACGGCGCGGGAGCTAGGCATCACCGACGAGGTGCTGGCCACGGCCGACCTCGGCCTCCTCACCCATCCGCTCGAGGCCGAGCTGCTCAAGGCCCTCGCCGAGCTGCCGGCGGTGGTCGCCACCGCGGCCGAGCTGCGCGAGCCGCACCGGATCGCCCGCTACCTCGAGGAGAAGGTGGCGAAGTCGGCCCAGCGGTGGTTCGACGAGAAGCAGGAGTGCCGAGCCCTGCCCCAGGACGGTGAAGCGGCCACGGCCACCCAGCTGGCGCGGTTGCAGCTCTGGACCGCGACGCGCACCGTGCTCGAGAACGGGTTGCGCCTGCTCGGGGTGAGCGCGCCCGAGCGGATGTGATCGCCGTGAGGGAGCCGCAGCTCCTCGGCCACGGCCCCTAGCTAGGTTCTCAGGCGTCGGTCCAGTCGAGCCAGCTCCCGTGTGGGTGGCACCGTCCGAGCACGTGCGCCTCCCGCCGCCCATGGTCGAAGACGGTGCAGCCGAGCACGCTGGGGGATATGCCCTCGCGGTCCTTGCCCGGAGGCAGCTCGGGCAGGCCGTCCACCACCCCCGGAGCCTCGGCGCTGAGCCACGCCACCGGTCGGGAGGTGCTCAGTGCTTCCAGGGCATCGACGAAGCCGGATCGTTGCGACCGGCTGAGGTAAGCCACCGCCCACGACGTCATGACGCACAGCGGCGCGTCGACGGGAAGCCGGTCGGCGGCACGGCTGAGGTCGGTCACCATGTCCCCTTCCATCAGCTCGTGCGGGTGCTGGCGTGCCAGCGCGATCGCGGCCTCGGTGCGGGCAAGACGCCCGGTGTCCGGCCAGACGCAGGCGAGCAACCAGCGAGCTTGGTCCTCGTCCGACAGGTCCACCGGTGACTGGTCGAGCCCGACCCGGCCGACGATCGGCGGCACTTCGGAGCGGATCGGCGCGCCACCGCTCACCTCGCACACCACCCGTACAGACGCATCCGAAGGCCCCGTGGTGCGGCCGTCGCCGTAGTCGATCAGGTAGCGGTCGAGGTTGAGGTTGAGACCGGCGCTCGTACCGGCGTCGAGCAAGGCGATCGGCCCGCCGAGCCGATCGGCGACCCACTGCAGGCCCGGTACGAGGACGGCGGTACGGCCGCACTCATTGGTGTTCGTGCGCCGGGTGGCGAGCAGGCTGGCGATCTCCACGCGGTGGGAGCGGACGAGGTCGCAGAACAGCGCGCCCGGGTCGTCGGCCGAGCGCGCCGCGTAGACCTCGCCGAGGGGATGGGCCAGGCCGCCGAGTAGGAGGAAGTGCACGGCCGCCAACAGCACGTTGGGCTGCTGGCCCGGGCGTGGGGCATCCAGCACGAGGTCGAGGACGTCGTCAGCCTGGGCCACCGACTCACAGATTCGCTCGTACAGCGGCGAGTACCCACGGCACTCCTTCACCGCGAACGTCTTCCATGCGCCGGCCAGCCGGGCTCGCCCCTCCCTCGGGTCGCTCGCCTCGCTCACCGGTCGTCGCGCAGCTTCTGGAAGAGGTCGTCGAGCGCCTCTCGCAGCAGGCTCGCCTCCGTGCGGCCGGTGGCACTGGACAGCCGGCTGAGCCGATCGAGGTCGCCCCGCCGGTAGTAGTTGCTCTTGAGCACCATCTTCTCGTCAACGTAGATCGCCACGCGCCCCCCGCCCTCACGCTTGCCCCGCATCAACGCCGCGTTGGCGCACCGAACGAGATCGGCTGTCGCAGTGGCATGCGGCGGTCGGGCGGCGACGCCGAAGGTGGCGGAGACGGTGCGCCCGACGCCCTCGACCGGATGCTCGGCCAGGTGCTCGCGGATCTCGTCGAAGAGGATGAGCGCGTTCTCGGCGGATGTGTCCCGGATGGCGACGGCGTACTCGTCCCCTCCGAGGCGCCGGACGAGCGAGCCCTCGGGCAAGGAGCCGATGAGCGTGCGGGTCCACGCCGCCAGCATGGCGTCACCCGCATCGCGCCCCAGCTCGTCGTTCACCAGGCCGAAGCCGTCCAGGTCGGTGAGACAGATCGCCACCGCGTCCCCCGGCATGGCGTCGTCGACGGCACCCACGAAGTCCTCGACGTCCACCACCTTGTCGTGCCCCGCCCATGCCATGTGTATGTCCATGACATATATATGTATCGAGTAAGTACGTGACCGTCAAGGGTTTTCGTGAGTATCTCCTTCGGCGTCCACGACCGCTTGGTAGGCGGTGACGATGTCGCGCCTCGAGAGGCTCTTGTGGGCCGTGTTCATGCCGTCGAGGAAGCCGAAGTCGGCCCGCTGGAACCGCTCGCGGACGCCTGCGGTCCGGGGACGGACGAACCACTGGCTCCCTTTGTGGACCTCGAGCGAGGGCTTCGGCCGGAAGTCCACGCCCACTTGGGCGATGGCGAACTCGTACTCGGCTCGGATCGCCGCCAAGTGGTGTGGGGCGGCGCGGGACAGATGACAGTGCCGCATCTCGAAATCCGGGTGCGAGTCTGGTGGTTGCACCAGCGAGCGCGACTCGTCCCGGCGCTCCCACACCTGAAACACGGTTCTCACCGACTGCGATCCTCGGCCCCGCAGATAGAAGTCCGAACAGTCGAAGCCGCCGAGCAGGTGGAAGTTGGCGGTCACCCGGTTCTGAAAGGTGTACTTGTTGAAGCTGCGCGGGAGTATGAAGGCCACGACCTCGCTGAACGTGCAGGCATGCTGCAAGAACGAAAACGCGAGCGCCGCTCGCTGCCCGAACGGCGGATTTCCGATGGTCAGCGTTCGCCCCTGGAGCGGCAGCGGCTCCCATCCGAGGAAGTCCGCCTCCGTCACCTCTGGCGCCAAGGGCTCGACGTCCAAGCCGATGCGACGTCCATGTGGCAAGAGCTCGAGGAAGGATCCCTCTCCCGCGCTCGGTTCGAGAAAGTGCTCGAAGGCGTCCCAGTCCACCAGATCGCGGGTGAAGGCGACGCAACGGAGGGCCAGCTGCCGGCTGGTGAAGTACTGCTCCCGTCCGACTTGACGCTTCACGACGTCCGCACTGGAGAAGGCGGTGCCGCAGGTCGCAGGGCGAGCACCGCGGCACATCCCAGGCAGCCGGCTGCGCCAACGAGGAACGCCGCCCGCGGGTGCCACAGCTCCATGACGGCTCCCACCACGACGCTGCCCAGCGGCGTCGTGCCGACCGCCCCCAAGGTGACGAGGCCGAGCACGCGACCGAGCATCGGCCCGGCGCTCTGTCGATGGGCGCTCGCCTGCACGGTGACCTGGTAGACGGACAGGGTCAGGCCGAGGAGGGGTCCGAGGGCCAGGAAGACCAGGAAGGAGGGGGCGGCAGCGTTGGCCAGCAGCACCAGCCCGAAGGTCAGGCACACGACGTCGAGCCTCCGGATGGTCCAGCCGGCGATCCGCCCGGCGACGAGTCCGCCCGCCACCGAACCCAGCGCGTTGGCCGCATGGGCCAGGCCCACCTCGGTGCCGCCGAGCTCGAACCCCAGGCGCACCACGCCGGTGATGACGGTCATGAAGTTGAACGCCAGCATCCCGATGACGGCGTTGCACACCAGCAGCACGCGCAGGTCGGGGGTTCGCCATGCATAGCGCAACCCGTCACGCATCTGGCCCCGAGCACGTCCGGCTCGCGGCCGCGGGTAGAGCTCCCGAGGCCGGATGCGCGACAGCCCGACCAGCACTGCGGCATAGGACAGAGCGTTGATCGAGAAGCACCATGTCGGCCCGAGCGTGGCGTAGGCGAGACCGGCCAGCGCCGGCCCGATCAGGCGGGCTGAGGACTGCACCAACGAGTTCAGCCCCAGCGCGTTCTCCAGCATGCTCGAGGGCACCAGCTCGGCCGGGATGAGGGCCGCAGCCGGCCGGTCGAAGACCTGCACGAGCCCGCCGGCCAGCACCAGGACGTACACCCACCACTGGTTCACCACGCCCATGCCCGTCACGACCGCCAGCACGACTGACAGCAGGCCGGCGGCTCCGTTGGTGACGGCCAGCACCCGGCGGGGGTCGTACCGGTCGGCCACCACCCCGCCGTAGCCGCCGAGCACGAGCGTGGGCAACCACTGGAGCGCCGGTACTGCGCCGAGAGCGAGACCGCTGCCCGTGAGGGAGATCACGAGCAGGGCCTGGGCCAGCGACTGGAACCAGGTGCCCACGTTGGAGAGCACCTGACCGAGGAAGTACACCCGGAACGCGTGCACGCGGAACGACACGAACGAACCGGCGGACGACACCCCAGCGGGCACGGGGGCGCATCCTACGATCGACCGATGGGCGCACACCTGCACGCGCACGGCTCCGACGACGACGACATCGTGCCGCGCCGCACCCGGGCTCTCCTCACCGGCGCCCTGGCCGTGGCGGCCTTGGCGACGCTCGTCGGGCTGGTGGCACTGTGGCCGAGCGGTCGGGCGCCCGAGCTCAACGAGGCCTTCGAGTTCGACGCGGAGCTCCACGATGCGGTGGTCGAGACGATCGACAGGGGTGCCTGCGCGGGAACCGACCCGTCGGACGCGATCACCTGTGTGTCCGTGGAGGCTCGTCTCACCGAGGGTCCCGACGCCGGAACGACTGTCATCGTCGAGGGTCCGACCACGTCCGGTGCGGTGGAGCTGAAGGCGGGTGAGCGGATCGTCGTCGGCGAGTCGCCGAACCCGCCCGACAGCGCATCGCTCGCGCCTCAGTACTACTTCGCCGACTACCAGCGGCAGACGCCGATGCTCTGGCTCGCCGTCCTGTTCGTCGTCGCCGTCGTTGCCCTGGGCCGCTGGCGGGGCCTTCGGGCTCTCGTCGCCCTCGCCGTGACCATGCTCGTGCTCACCGTCTTCGTGCTGCCGGCCGTGCTCGAGGGGCACAACCCGGTGGCCGTGGCGCTGACCGGTTCGGCGGCCATCATGTTCGTCGCGCTCTACCTCTCACACGGCTTCAACCTGCGCACGAGCACGGCCATGCTCGGCACGCTGCTCAGCCTCCTGCTCACGGGCGCGCTGGCGCTGGTGTTCGTGCGGGCCTCCCGCATCACGGGCCTGGCTTCTGAGGAGGCGCTCTTCCTGCGCGCCTCCACCAGCTCGCTCAACCTCCAGGGCCTGCTGCTCGGCGGCATCGTCATCGGCAGCCTCGGCGTGCTGGACGACGTCACCGTCACCCAGGCGTCGGCCGTGTGGGAGCTGCACAAGGCCAACCCCTCCCTGGGCTGGCGCCGGCTGTACTCGTCCGCGCTGCGGATCGGGCGCGACCACATCGCCTCGACGGTGAACACGTTGGTGCTCGCCTACGCCGGCGCATCGCTCCCGCTCCTTATTCTCTTCACCCAGGCCCAGCGCCCGCTCGGCGATGTCGCCACCGGCGAGGTGGTGGCCGTGGAGATCCTGCGCACGCTGGTGGGGAGCATCGGGCTGGTGGCCTCCGTGCCCGTCACCACCGCGCTCGCGGCTCTGGTCGTGGCTACCTCGGGCGAGGCAGCCGCGAGCTGAGGCGGAGCCTCCGAGGGCTACCGCCCCGAGATGGTGGTGGCGCCCCGGAAGTACGGATGCAGCACCTCGGGGAGAGCGATGCTTCCGTCGGGCTGACGGTACGTCTCCACCACGGCAGCCCACATCCTCGGCACGGCGAGCGCGGACCCGTTCAGCGTGTGCACCAGCTCGGTGCCTCGACCCTCGCTCGGTCGGTAGCGGATGTTGCCGCGCCGAGCCTGGTAGTCGGTGAACCAGGTGACCGAGGAGACCTCGAGCCACATGTCGCAGCCGGGCGCGTAGGTCTCCACGTCGAACTGCCGGTGGTGCTTCTGACCGAGGTCTCCGGTGCAGATGTCGAGCACCCGGTACGGCAGCCCCAACGCGACGACGCTGCCGATCGCCCGCTGCAGGATCTCGTCCAGCAGGGCCGGCGCCTGCTCGGGGGTGGCGTAGGCCATCAGCTCGACCTTGTCGAACTCGTGCACGCGCAACAGGCCGCGAGTGTCACGGCCGGCCGCCCCGGCCTCCCGGCGGAAGCACGGCGTGTAGGCCATGAGCCGCATCGGCAGGTTGGCCTCCTCGAGCACCTCGTCGCGGGCGACGGACGTGAGCGGGTCTTCAGCCGTGGCGATGGCCCAGAGGTCGTCGCGCTCGAGGTGGTACTGCTCGTCGGCGAACTTGGGCAGCTGCCCGCTCGTGATCACCGTCTCCGTGCGCACGAGGCTCGGCGGGCGCATCTCCTCGTAGGCGTCGACGTTGTTGTCGATGGCCATCTGGCACAGCGCGCGCTGCAAGGTGGCGCCCGCCCCGCGGAACAGGGCGAACATCGACCCGGAGATCTTGGCGCCTCGCTCCATGTCGAGGATGCCCAGCTCCGTGCCGATGTCCCAGTGCGGTACCCGCTGGTGCGCCCCGTAGCGAGCCGGGTCGAAGTGCTCCGTGCGCACCAGGACGTTGTCGGCCTCGGACGCGCCGTCCGGTGCGTCCGGGCTCGGCGGGTTGGGCAGGGCCAGCAGGATCTCCCGGAGCTCGGCCTGCAGTGCCGCAGCTCCCGTCTCCAGGTCGGCCTCCTGGCCCTCCAGATCCTTGCTCTCTGCCCGAAGGGACTCGGCCGTCGCGGTGTCGCGAGCGCGAAAGGCCTCTCCGATCTGCTTCGACAACAGGTTCTTCCGGGCTCGCAGGTCGTCGCGCTGGTCGACCACCTGGCGGGCCTCCGCATCCACGGCCGCCGCTCGATCGACCACCGATCCGTCCACTCCCTTGCGGGCCAAGGCGGCGCGCACGCCCTCCAGATCGTTGCGGAGGCGCCGGACATCGATCATGGGTGGGGACGGTAGCGTGCCCGCCGATGCGCGCTGTCGAGGTTTGTGACCTCCGCATCCGCTACGGCGACCGGGTCGCAGTCGACGGTGTCTCCTTCGAGGCCCACGCCGGCGAGGTGCTCGCACTTCTCGGACCGAACGGAGCCGGGAAGACCTCGACCGTGGAGGCGATGGAGGGCTACCGGCGGCCCGCCGGCGGTTCGGTCCGGGTGCTGGGCCTCGACCCGATCCGCGACCGGAGGAAGCTGGTGCCGCGGATCGGTGTGATGCTGCAATCCGGCGGCGTCTACCCGACCATGGCGGCGGGTGACGTGCTCCGCCTCTTCGCGTCCTACTACGCACGGCCGATCTCCCCGACCGAGCTGATCGCCACCCTCGCGCTCGAGCAGGTGGCCGGCACGCCGTGGCGCCGGCTCTCCGGCGGCGAGCAGCAACGCGTCTCACTCGCCCTGGCTCTCGTCGGTCGGCCCGAGGTGGTCTTCCTCGACGAACCCACCGCCGGCATCGACCCGCAAGGCCGGCTCACCGTGCGCCAGGTGATCAGCGACCTCCGTGACAGCGGTGCCTGCGTGGTGCTCACGACCCACGAGCTGCGGGAGGCCGAGCACCTGGCCGACCGGGTGGCGATCATCGACCGCGGGCACGTGGTCGCCATCGGCACCCTGGCCGAGCTCACCGCCTCGGAAGGCGGGGGCGGATCGGGGATCCGCTTCGGCGGTCCGCCCGGCCTGGACGTACGAGACCTGGCCGTCACCTTGGACGCGCCGGTCGCCGAGTACCAGCCCGGCCAGTACCGCGTCGACGCACCATCGACGCCGGCCCTGATCGGGGTGCTGGCGGGCTGGTTGGCGCAGCACGAGCACCCCCTGACCGACCTCCACGCCGGTGGGCACAGCCTGGAGGACGTCTTCCTCCGGCTCACCCGCTCAGCCGGCGAGGAGGGCACCGGATGACACCACTGATCGCGCAGATGCGAGCGGAGGTGCTGATGACCCTGCGCCGGGGCGAGTCGGTGCTGCTCGCCCTCGGCATCCCGGTGCTGCTGCTCGGGTTCTTCTCACTGGTGGACGTGCTCCCCACCGGGCAGGGCGACCCGGTCGACTTCCTCTTCCCCGGCATCCTCGCCCTCGCAGTCATGTCGACCGCCATGGTCGGGCTGGCCATTGCCACCGGCTTCGAGCGCCAGTACGGGGTGCTCAAGCGCCTCGGCACGACGCCACTGGGCCGCCCCCGCCTGCTGGCCGCCAAGACGCTGTCCATCCTCGTCATCGAGGTCCTGCAGGGCGTGGTGCTGCTGGGCGAGGCGCTGCTGCTGGGCTACCAGGTCGCCGGAGCGCGAGTGCTCGCGGCCGGCGCGGCGGTGGTGCTCGCCACGGTGGCCTTCGCCGGGCTCGGACTGGTGATGGCCGGCACGCTGCCCGCGCTCACCACACTGGCCGCTGCCAACGGCGTCTACCTGGTGCTGCTGTTGCTCTCCGGGATGCTGGTGCCCCTCGACCGGCTGCCGTCAGCGGTGGCCGCCGTCGCCCGGCTGCTCCCGTCGGGCGCTCTGGCCGAGGCCCTGCACGCGACGCTCGGCGGCACCGGGGTGCCCGGGCGGGCATGGCTCGTTCTGCTGGTCTGGGCTGCGGCGGCCCCTGCAGCCGCAGCCCGCACGTTCCGCTGGGAGTGATGCCGCCTCAGCGGTTGGGAACGGCGGGCTTCGTGCGGTCGAGCTCGCGCTGCACGTCCTCCCAGGTCAACACGTCGCCCTGGTCACGCTGGCTCTCGGCGTACCAACGGAAGAACATCACGATGATCACGCCCCAGATCAGCGACGTGCCGCCGACCTTCATGATGGCGCCGGCGAGCTGCTGATCCTCCACCGTCGTCATCCCCGAGATGCGCGGCGCCGTCTCGTAGAAGCGGTAGATCGGCCGCTCAGCGAAGGCCAGGAACGACGCGGGCAGCGTGGGCAGGATGGACTGGAGGAAGAGATAGAGCATGCGCACCGGGTAGCTGAGCGGCTTCACGATGTCCGGGATGGCGTTCACGATCGGCAGCCACATGATCAGTGCGGCGATCACCAGGAGGGAGTGAGCGGCGAAGTGAGCCAGCTCGCTGTGCAGCGTGACGTCGACCCACTTGGGCCAGTGGGTGATGGCCACGACGAAGTTGAACAGCAGGCTCGCGGGCAGCGGGCGGCACATCTTGCGAAGGAAGGCACGGAGCGGCGGAGGGCTCAGCAGCCACCGCAGCAACCACGCGGGCGTGCCCAGCAGCAGCAGGGGCGGGGCCACCAGGCTGAACATCGTGTGCTGGGTCATGTGCACCCAGAACAGGTAGCCCTCGCTGAGGTCGTGCACCGGCCAGTCGGAGAACGACCAGATGACGAAGACGCCCGCCGCGAAGGCGAGCATCTGGTTGCGGGTGACGACCGGCCCGCCCTTGGGTGCGAGCGACGGACCGAGGTAGCGGATGGCCGCCACGTAGCCGGCGATGAGGCTGGCCACCAACAGCCACACGTCGGGATGGGCGACGAACTCCCAGGGGGTCGTGCCCGACGTGGTGGCGACCACGAGGTTCACTCCCGTGATGCGGGCTGGCTCGGCGCCCCGTCACCGAAGCCGTCGGGTCCTTGGGACCCGGGCGGACGGGTGAAGACGTGGAACGTCGACAGGGTCGCGATGTAGACGAAGATCGCCAGGAGGAAGCCGGCGACGAAGAAGCGGCGCAGCACCCGGTTGTCGAACCTGAGGTGCATGAAGTAGGCGATGACCACGACGAACTTGATGAGCGCCAGCACGCCCAGCACGCCGTTGTTGACGTTGACGTTGTCAAACTCGAAGTAGTAGAGGGCGACCTCGATGGCGGTGAGCACCGCGAGGCCCAGCGCGACGACGATGTACTGCCTGTCGCTCGGGTGCTCTGCGTGCTCGCCGCCCTCGGGCAGCTGCGTGTGGGATCCGTGCTGTTCGGTGTCGACGGCCAACGTTGGCTCCCTCAGGGAATCAGGTAGATGACGGTGAAGATCACGATCCACACGACGTCGACGAAGTGCCAGTACAGACCGGTCAGCTCGACGACCTCGGATCGCTCCTTCGGGAGACCGCCCCGCATCGACACGCCATACAGCGACAGCAGCATCAAGATGCCGATGGCCACGTGCACGCCGTGGAAGCCGGTGAGGACGAAGAAGGTGCTGCCGAAGAGGTTGCTGCTGAGCGTGACGCCCTCTAGGTAGAACTCGGTGAACTCGTACACCTGGCCACCGATGAAGCTGGCCCCGAGGGTCGCGGTGGCCAGCAGCCACACCCGCATGCGGTGGATGTCTCCGCGCTGGATGGCGGAGAGGGCCAGCACCATGGTGAGAGAGCTCATCAGCAGCACGAAGGAGCTGACCGAGGTGTAGGGGATGTCGTAGACGTCCTCAGGCCCGGGGCCTGAGGTGCTACGGCCCTTGTAGAGCAGGTAGGTCGAGATCAAGGCGCCGAAGAGGAGGCACTCCGAGCCGAGGAAGGCCCACATGGCGACCTTCTCGTTGGAGACGCCCGTGTTCGTGGGGTGCGTGCCGTGCTCGTCGTGCTCGAGCCCGTGCGAGTCGCCCTGCTTCTGCACGTTGGACGTCTCGTCGACCGCGGCGCCCGTGGTGGGCTCGTCCGTGGTGGTGGTGGTGACGGCTCCGGTGCCGCCGCCCATCGAGGTGGCCATCGTTACGCCCCCTGCCCGTCGGTCGCGGCACTCGAACGGCCGGCCGCCGGGAGCGCCGGGGTCTCGGTCGCTGCGATGGCCGGGTTGGAGGCACCCACGAGGGCCATGTCGCCCTGGGCGTGCTCGTCGTCCAGCGGGTCCGGCGGCGGCGGCGGCTCGAACGATGGCTCGAGCGTCCACGCATAGAGGCCGCCGATGAGGATGAAGGCACCGATCACCGCGACCACATACGCCTGGTAGATCATCCCGAACGCGATCACCGGCAGACCGAGCGACGTGACGAACGGATAGAAGGACTGCGACGGAAGATGGATGCCATGGCCGTGATCGGCGGCGTGGTCCTCGTCGGCCCTGGCCTCGGCGATCGCCTCGGCCTGCATCGGCGGGATCTTCACCAGGCGACCGTGCTCGTCCTCGGTGTACTTGCGGTGCCAGAAGTCGTCGACCGAGTGCACCACGGGCACCTCGAGGAAGTTGTAGTGCGGGGTCGGCGACGGGATGGACCACTCGAGGGACCGGCCGTCCCAGGGGTCAGCCGCCATCGTGGCCGGGCGGTGCCGGCGTGACACGACCACGTTGACCAGGAAGAGCGCGGTGGCGATGGCGATGATGAAGGCGCCCACCGTCGACAGCGTGTTCAGGGCAGTGAGGCCGAGGCTCTCGTCATAGGTGTAGATGCGCCGGGGCATGCCCTGCAGGCCGAGGAGGTGCATCGGGCCGAACGCCAGGTTGAAGCCGACGAACCACAGCCAGAAGTTCCACTTGCCGAGCTTGTCGCTCAGCAGGTAGCCGAAGACCTTCGGCCACCAGTAGTAGAAGCCACCCATGAGGCCGAACATCGAACCACCGAAGAGCACGTAGTGGAAGTGGGCCACGACGTAGTAGGTGTCGGTCTGCTGGCGATCGTGGGGCGACAGCGAGTGGGTGACGCCGGAGAGCCCGCCGATGGTGAACATGGCGATGAAGCCGATGGCGAAGAGCGCCGGCGTGTTCAGCCGCAGCGACCCGCCCCACATGGTGCCGATCCAGTTGAAGATCTTCACGCCTGTGGGCACGGCGATGAACATCGTCGAGATGGAGAAGGCCGACACGGCGACGGGTCCGAGGCCCACGGCGAACATGTGGTGGGCCCACACGCCCCAGCCCATGAACCCGATGGCGATGCCGGAGAAGACCATCACCGGGTAGCCGAACAAGGGCTTGCGGGAGAAGACCGGCAGGATCTCCGAGACGATGCCCATGGCCGGGAGGATGAGGATGTACACCTCGGGATGGCCGAACAGCCAGAAGAGGTGCTGCCACAGCACCGGGTCGCCGCCCGCCTGAGGGTTGAAGAAGTTGGCGCCGAACTGGCGGTCGAACATCAGCAGGAACAGGGCGACCGTGATGATCGGCATGGCGAACAGCAGGAGGAACTGGGCGATCATCGACATCCACACGAAGATCGGCATCCGCATGAGCGTCATGCCCGGGGCCCGCAGGTTGAGGCAGGTGACGATCAGGTTGATGGCACCGACGGTGGAGGCGATGCCGGTGATCTGCAGCCCGAAGATCCAGAAATCGATGTTGCGGCCCGGGCTGAAGGTGATGCTGGTGTTCGGCACGTAGCCGAACCACCCGCCGTCCGGCGCGCCACCGAGGAAGAAGCTGGCGTAGAGGACGATGGCGCCCATCAGGAAGATCCAGTAGCTCAGCGCGTTCAGCCTGGGGAAGGCGACGTCACGGGCGCCGATCATGATCGGGATGAGGTAGTTCGCGAACGCCGCCAGCATCGGCATGATCACGAGGAACACCATCGTCGTGCCGTGCATGGTGAAGGCCTGGTTGTACGCCTCCTCGGAGAGCACCTGCCCGTTCGGCTGCATCAGCTGCGTGCGGATGAGCAGGGCCTCGAGGCCGCCGATGGCGAAGAACGTCATCGCCGTGGCGCCGTACATGATGCCGATCTTCTTGTGGTCGACCGTGGTGAGCCACGACCGCCAGCCGGTGACGCCGCGGGGCCGGGTGAAGGCGCCGAGGGGCTGGTCCTCGGTGGCGTCGACCCCGGTGGTGAGCTCGAGCGGACGGGATTCGGTGAGAGCCATGGTGTGTGGTCCTCTACTCCAGGGTCGTGAGGTAGGCGTACAGCTGGTCGATCTGCGTCTCCGAGAGCTCGCCGATCACCATGAGGGAGCCGGCCTTGCGCTGCGGGTTGCGCAACCATGCCTCCAGCTCGTTGCGGTCGTTCAGGTCGTAGATGCAGCCGGCGAAGCAGTCACGGCTGAACAGGTGGGTGAG
>CADCTF010000094.1 GCA_902805655.1 uncultured Acidimicrobiales bacterium | reverse complement strand
GGGTCGATGCGGTTCAGCACGGCCCGGCATCTAGCCGATCTGTTCGACCGCTACGGGGTGCACCGGCCGGCCATGGTGCGATCTTGGGGCGCAGGAGCCGACGTGGCGGCGGACGGCGAGTCACTGCCGCCGACCAGCATCTGGCAGGCGGAGCTCTGGCGGCGGCTGCGGGCCCGGATCGGCTCCAGTAGCCCGGCCGAGCGGCTGGAAGCATCATGTGCGTCGTTGGTTCGCGACCCGGGGCTGGTCGAGCTTCCGGAGCGGATGTCCGTGTTCGGGCTCACGCGACTGCCTGCCAGCTACCTCGACGTGCTGCGGGCCCTGGCGGTGCACCGTGAGGTGCACCTGTTCCTGCTGCACCCGTCGCCGGTGCTGTGGGACCAGGTCGCGAGCGCCGGCACCGACACGCCGATCGTGCGGCGGGCGGCCGATCCGACCGCCGGCATCGCCCGGCATCCGCTGCTGCGCTCGTGGGCACGCGACGCCCGGGAGATGCAGCTCGTGCTGATGGCGGGCGCCGACGACGAGGTCATCGTGGACCACCGGGCCGCGCCGGCTCCCCGGTTGAACACTCTCCTCGGGCGGCTGCAGCAGGCCGTGCGGGAGGACGATCCGTCCGTCGACCTCGGCGCCGGCATCGACAGGGCCGACCGGAGCCTGCAGGTGCACGCCTGCCACGGTCGGGCCCGGCAGGTCGAGGTGGTGCGGGACGCCATCCTCCACCTCTTGGCTGACGATCCGACGCTCGAGCCGCGGGACGTGATCGTGATGTGCCCGGACATCGAGGCGTTCGCCTCGCTCATCCACGCCACCTTCGGCGTCGGCGCCGACGAGGAGGACGAGGCGGGCAGCGACGGCAGCGGTGACGACATGGCCGGGCCGACCCAGCTGCGGGTTCGGCTGGCCGACCGCTCGCTGCGCCAGACCAACCCGGTGCTGAGCGCGCTGTCGGCCCTGCTCGAGCTGGCCGACGCGCGCGTGACCGCGACCCAGGTGCTCGACTTCGCAGCGCAGGAGCCCGTGCGGCGGCGGTTCCAGCTCGACGACGACGACCTCGAGCGGATCGGCCACTGGGTGTCGTCGACCGCGATCCGATGGGGGCTGCACGGCGAGCACCGTCGCCCCTACAAGCTGGCCAACGTCGAGCAGAACACGTGGCGGGCCGGGATCGGCCGGGTGCTGCTCGGTGTGACGATGGCCGAGGAGGACCAGCGCCTCGTGGAGTCGGTGCTTCCCCTCGACGACGTGGAGAGCGGCGCCATCGACCTGGCCGGGCGCTTCGCCGAGCTGATCGACCGGCTGGACACGGCCATCAGCTCCCTGTCGACCGGTCGCACCATCACCGCGTGGGCGGCAGCGATCGCCGACGCGGCGGACGCCCTGTTCGCCACCCGCGAGCGCGACGCGTGGCAACGGAGCCAGCTCCAGCGCATCCTCGACGAGGTGGCGGGCGAGGCGGCCACGGCCGGCGGGGGCAGCGCGGTGGCGCTGGAGCTCGCCGACGTCCGAGCCCTCCTCGCCGACCGGCTGCGGGGTCAACCGACGCGGGCCAACTTCCGCACCGGTCAGCTGACGTTCTGCAGCCTCGTCCCCATGCGGTCGGTGCCGCACCGCGTCGTCTGCCTCCTGGGGCTCGACGACCAGGCCTTCCCCCGGCGCACCGAGCGCGACGGCGACGACCTCGTGGCCGCCGACCCCTTCGTCGGTGACGGCGACGGGCGCAGCGAGGACCGCCAGCTCCTCCTCGACGCGCTGCTGGCCGCGACCGAGACCCTCGTCGTCACCTACAGCGGGCACGACGAGCGGACGAACGCCGAGCTGGCGCCGGCCGTGCCCGTCGGGGAGCTCCTCGACGCCATCGGCGCCGCGGCTAGGGATCACGTCGTCGTCCACCACCCGCTGCAGCCCTTCGACCCCCGCAACTTCGAGCCCCGCCGGCTCACGGGCGACGGTGCCTGGAGCTTCGACCCGGTCACGCTGCATGGCGCCCGGTCACTGGCACGCGACCGGAAGGCACCCGCGCCTTTCCTCCTCGGGCCGCTCCCGCCGTTGGCCCCGTCGCCCGTCATCGAGCTCGACTCGTTGGTCAAGTTCGTGCAGCACCCGGTGCGCGCCTTCCTCCGCCAGCGGCTGGGCCTCTCGCTCGGCGACTTCACGGAAGACATGCTCGACGCCATGCCCGTCGAGCTCGACGGGCTACAGAAGTGGGCCGTGGGCGAGCGGGTGCTCGCGGCGCGGCTGGCGGGGGTCAGCCCGGAGGAGTGCCTGGCGGCCGAGTGCTCCCGCGGCGACCTCCCGCCCGACGGCCTGGCGTGGCCGGCCTACGAGCCGATCGCCGAGAACGTCGAGTGCCTGGTGGCCGAGGTGGAGAAGGTGGCCATGGGGGAGGTGGACTCGGTCGAGGTGGCGGTGACCCTCGACGACGGGCGCATTCTGGTCGGCACCGTCCCCGGTGTGCTCGGGTCGGTCGTCCGCAGCGTCACCTACTCGACGGTCAAGCCGAGGTACCGGGCCGAGGCGTGGGTCCGGTCGCTGGTGCTGGCGGCGGGGCGGCCGGGTGACGGGCTCGAGGTGGTCGCCATCGCTCGCAGCGGCAAGCCCAACCGGAAGACGGCCGTCTCGACGTTCGCCCCTGCGGATGAGGGCGAGGCCCGCCGGCACCTCCACGAGCTGGTGGCCCTGTACGACCGGGGGATGTGCGAGCCGCTCCCCATCGCCTGCGCGACGTCCGCGGCCTACGCCGAGGCCGTGCGTGACGGTGGCGATGCGGCTGCCGCGGCCGCGAACGTATGGGCCGGCGACCTGTTCGCCGGCGAGGACGCTGACGCCGAGCACGTCCTCGTCTACGGCAGTCAGGTCGACTTCCACGATCTGCTGGCGGCGGAGCCCTGCGCAGGCGAGGACGGCAATGGATGGGCCGTCGGCGAGAAGAGCCGGTTCGGCCGGTACGCCCTGCGGTTCTGGAACGGCCTCCTCGACCACGAGCACCTGGAGCACCGGAAGTGACCGACGCCGCCTTCGACGTCTGCGGCCCCTTGCCCTCCGGCGTGACCGTGCTCGAGGCCAGCGCCGGCACGGGCAAGACGTTCACGATCGCCGCCCTCGCCACCCGCTACGTGGCCGAAGGTGTCGTCCCGCTCGAGCAGCTGCTGCTCATCACCTTCACCCGCATGGCGACGGGCGAGCTGCGCCACCGGGTGCGGGAGCGGATGGTCACGGCCGAGGCCGCCCTGAGCCGCGTCCTGGACGGTGAGGCGACGACGCCGGACCGGTTGGTGGAGCTGCTGGCCGCCGTGCCCCCGGCCGAGGTACGGTCCCGGCGCGACCGGTTGCGGGGCGCCCTCGCCAACTTCGAGGCGGCGACGATCGACACGACCCATGCCTTCTGCCAGCGGGTGCTGACCGGGCTCGGCGTGGCGGGCGACGCTGACCGCGACGCCACGTTCGTCGAGGACCCGCGTGACCTCATCGAGGAGGTGGTCGCCGACTTCTACGTCCGGAAGTTCGGTCGGGGCATCGCCACGGCCTTCTCCCTCGGCGACGCGCGCCGCATCGCCAAGCAGGTCGTGGCCAACCCCGACGTTGCCATCCATCCGCCGGTCACTGGCCGAGCCGAGGCCGACGTCCGGCGGAGCTTCGCCGTCGCCGTGCGGGACGAGGTGCAACGGCGTCGTCGGGCCGCGGGCGCGGTCACGTTCGACGACCTGCTCACCCGTCTGCGGGACACGTTGCTCGACCCGGTGCGTGGCGACCTCGCCTGCGCTCGGTTGGGGGCGCGGTACCGGGTGGCGCTCGTCGACGAGTTCCAGGACACCGACCCGGTGCAGTGGCAGATCCTCCGGCGCGCCTTCGTCGACGACGGCGCCGATGCCACGCTCGTGCTCATCGGCGACCCGAAGCAGGCGATCTACGCCTTCCGAGGCGCCGACGTCTACTCCTACCTCGATGCGGCCGCGTTGGCCGGGCGGCGGGCGACGCTCGACATGAATTGGCGAAGCGACCAGGCCCTGCTCGACGCGTTCGACGCCGTGTTCGACGAGGCCGCACTCGGCCACGCGGGCATCGTCTACCGGAAGGTGCGGGCGGCGGCCGGCGACGCACGGCGCCTGGTGGACGCGCCCGTCGTCGATGCGCTCCGGCTCCGGGTCTTCCACCGGTCGGACGGGCTGGCGCCGCTGACGCCCAGGGCGAAGGTCTTGCAGACGGACGCGGCCCGGGCGGTGATAGCCACCGATCTGGCCAGTGACGTCGTGCGGCTCCTGGATTCGGGGGCGACGATCGAAGGGGAGGGGCGGGTGCGGCCGGGTCATGTGGCCGTGCTGGTGCAGCGGAACACGGACGCGCTGGCCGTGCAGCACGCGCTCGACGCCGTCGGCGTGCCAGCGGTGGTCAACGGGGCCGGGAGCGTCTTCGCCACCGCTGCGGCGCAGGACTGGTTCCGGCTGCTCCAGGCGCTCGAGCGTCCGTCAGCCCAGGGTGCCGTGCGATCGGTGGCGCTCACCTCGTTCCTGGGGTGGACGGCGGACCAGGTCGCCGCGGCCACGGACGAGGACTGGGAGACGGTGCACGCCCGCCTGCACCGATGGGCAGGGGTGCTGCGCCGCCGTGGTGTCGCTGCGCTGTTAGAGCTCGCCGCCCGCCGCCACCTGGCCGAGCGGCTGCTGGCCGAGCGACGGGGGGAGCGGAAGCTGACCGACCTCCGGCACATCGCGCAGCTGCTGCACGAGGTGGCGCAGGCCGAGCAGCTCGGGGCCAGCGCGCTGGCCGCGTGGCTGCACACCCGCATGGACGAGGCGGACGACGAGGCGGCGGTCGAGGACCGCACCCGCCGCTTGGAGTCCGATGCCGAGGCGGTGCAGGTGCTGACCGTGTTTCGCAGCAAGGGTCTCGAGTTCCCGATCGTCTACTGCCCGTACCTGTGGAGCGCCGGCTACATCGACAACCGGGACCCGCCGCTGTTCCATGATCCGGCTGCCGGTGACCGGCGGACGGTCGACGTCAGCGGGAACCGTGATGCGGACGGGATCCGACGTCGTCTGACCGAGGTGCGCGGTGAGGAGCTGCGGCTCCTCTACGTGGCGTTGACGCGGGCGAAGCACCAAGCCGTGCTGTGGTGGGCTCCGACCGGATCCGCGGACCACTCGAGCCTGTGCCGGTTGCTTTTCGGGCGGAGCGAGGACGGATCGGTGCCGCTCACAGGGAAGGTGCCGGCAGACGCCGACGCCGTGACCCGTCTGGAGGAGCTGGCGTCGGCTACCCCCAAGGGTTGCATCGCGGTCGAGCGGGTCGACGGCGGGTGCTCGCATCGGTGGGCGGGCGACGGGTCGGCGGCGGCAGTGGAGGCGTCGTCTCTGGTGGTGGCGCCGTTCGACCGGACACTGGACCCGACGTGGCGGCGGACGTCGTACTCGGCGCTGACCGCGGCGGTCCACGAGATGCCCGCCACTCCCGTCGCGAGCGAGCCCGAGGACGATCTGGTGGAAGACGAGGCGCCCCTGGCGGCGGACGGTGAGACGGCAGTGACGGCGGCGGTGGACGGCGTCGACGCGGCGTCGTCGATGCGCGCGATCCCGGTTCCACTGGCCGTGATGCGGGCCGGGGCCGAGGTGGGGACGTTCGTCCACGGGGTGTTCGAGCGATGCGACTTCGCTTCGTCGGAGCTCGACGCTTCGCTGGTGTCGGCCTTCGAGGCGGAGGCGACCCGCGGTGCGGTGTACCTCGGCGACCGGTCCGCCGTGCTGAACGGGTTGCGGGCGGCCGTCGAGACGCCGCTCGGCCCACTGGTCGACGGGCTCCGGCTACGCGACATCGGGCGACGCGACCGGGTCGACGAGCTGACCTTCGAGCTGCCGCTCGTCGGCGGCGACACGCCGACGTCGGTGCTGACGGTGGCGGCCATCGGCTCGCTGCTGACGTCGCACCTGCCAGCCGACGACCCGATGCGCCCGTATGCGTCGCACCTCGCCGATCCGGTGCTGGCTGCGGATGTGCGGGGCTACCTGACCGGGTCGATCGACCTCATCTTCAGGACGCCCGCCGGGCGCTACGCGGTCGTCGACTACAAGACGAACCGCCTGGCGCCGGCGGGGGAGGACCTGACGGCCTGGCACTACCGCCCCGAGGCCGTGCTCGACGCCATGTTCCGGTCGCACTATCCGCTGCAGGCACTGCTCTACACGGTGGCACTGCACCGGTACCTGCGGTGGCGGCTTCCCGGGTACTCGCCCGACGAGCACCTGGCCGGGATCCTGTACCTGTTCGTGCGGGGCATGATCGGTGCCGAGACACCGGTGGTGGACGGCCACCGGTGCGGGGTGTTCTCCTGGCGGCCGCCGGCGGCGCTGGTCGAGGCGTTGAGCGACCTCTTCGATCGCGGGGAGTCCGGGCGGACCGGGGTGACGGCGTGACCGTTCTCGACCCGGCCGCAGGGTCCGGTGTGATGGCGGCGATGGACGAGGTGGACCCGTTCGACGTCCGCTTCGTCCGCTCGGCCACCGGGCTGCTCCGGGAGTTCAACGACGCCGGTGCGCTCGTGGCGGCCGATGTCCACGTCGCTCTCCAGCTCGGCCGGCTGTGCGGCGAGACCGACGAGCGGGTGCTGCTCGCCGCGGCGTTCGCCGTGCGCGGGCCGCGCCTCGGTCACGTCTGCGTCGACCTCCTCGGGATCGGCGCGAGTGTCGTCGTCGAGGGTGACGCGGCGGTGGACCTTTCGGTGCTGGCCTGGCCCGAGCCGGACGAGTGGGTTGCGGCGGTGGCGGCGAGCCCTCTCGTCGTGGCGGCCGGCGGCGAGGACCGGCCGCTTCGGCTCGAGGGCCCGCGCCTCTACCTCGACCGGTACTGGCGGGAGGAGCGGCAGGTGGCGCGGGACCTGGCGTCCCGCGCCCGGGCTCCCGTCGCTGGTGTCGACGACGATCGCCTCGCCGCCGGCTTGTCCCGGTTGTTCGGCGGAGCCACGGCCGACGACCTGCAGCGCCGAGCCGCGGAGACGGCGGTGCGGCGGCACCTGACGGTGGTGGCCGGCGGACCCGGCACGGGGAAGACGACGACCGTCGCGCGGATCCTCGCGTTGCTGCACGAGCAGGCCGAGGCCACCGGGCGGGCGCCACTCGTGGCCCTGGTGGCGCCGACCGGCAAGGCGGCGGCCCGGCTCGAGGAAGCGGTGCACGAGGCGGCTCGGGACATGCCGGTGTCGCCCGCGCTGCGGGGCCGGTTGCTCGAGTCGTCGGCGTCCACGCTCCATCGACTGCTGGGTTGGAAGCCGGGCAACCGGGCCCGCTTTCGTCACGACCGGTTCAACCGCCTGCCCCACGACGTGGTGATCGTCGACGAGACGTCGATGGTGTCGCTCACGTTGATGGCCCGGCTGCTCGAGGCGGTGCGTCCGACGGCCCGGCTGGTGCTCGTCGGCGACCCGGAGCAGCTGGCGTCGGTGGAGGCGGGGGCCGTGCTCGGCGACATCGTCGGGCCGGCGTCGGATGCGGAGGGCGCCGCCGATGGAGCGGGCGTCGCCGATGCCATCGTCGTGCTGCGCCGGGTCCACCGCTTCGCCGGCACGATCGCGCCGCTCGCCCGGGCGATCCAGTCCGGCGACGCCGATCGGGTGGTGGAGGTGCTGCGGTCCGGGGCGCGCGATGTCCGGTGGATCGAGGAGGACGCCGCCGCGGGAGCGTCCCTGCCGGCGGTGCGGGAGACCGTCGTCGAGGCCGGTGGCCCGCTCGTGGCCGCTGCCGTGGACGGTGACGGACGGGCGGCGCTCGACGCGCTCGGTCGCTTCCGGCTGCTGTGCGCCCATCGCCGCGGGCCTTACGGGGTGGGTGGGTGGACGGCGCAGGTGGAGGCGTGGCTCACCGCGGGCGTCGACGGCTTCGCCGCCGTGGGGGAGTGGTACGCAGGCCGCCCGGTGCTCTACACCGAGAACGACTACGGGCTCCGGCTCTACAACGGCGATACCGGCGTCGTCGTGGCCTCCGGCGTCGGGGGCGGGCTACGGGTGGCGTTCGAGCGTCGCGGGGAGCTGGTGGAGCTGAGCCCGCAACGGCTCGGCCGGGTCGAGACCGTGCACGCCATGACCGTGCACAAGGCGCAGGGTTCGCAGTTCGAGCGAGTCGCGCTGCTGCTACCGGATCCGACGTCGCCGATCCTCACGAGGGAGCTGCTCTACACCGCAGCCACCCGGGCGCAGAAGGAGCTCTTGCTGGTCGGGACGGAAGCGGCGGTACGGGCGGCGGTCGAGCGGCCGATCGCCCGGGCATCCGGGCTTCGGGACCTGCTGTGGGAATCCGCGTCGGCCGACTAGCACGCGGGTGACGACGAGGGAAGACGGCGCGCCCGGCCTACCGAAGAACGACGCGGTCCGGCTCGAGCGAGACGGGCACGGTGAGCAGTGCGCGGAACTGCTTGTATCCGGCACGGCCGGGATGGAAGGCGTGCAGGAAGAGCCGTGGCCGTCCATCGAGTCCCATCGCCACCGACGGATGCCCGGGGCCCGACCACTCCGCGGTCGACTGCAGCAGCGGCTCAGCCAGCTTGCGGTACGGGCCCAGCGGCGAGGTCGCAATGGCCACGCCGATCCCGTATCGCGCCGTCGAGAAGTCGTTCCCCGCGTACAACATGTAATAGCGCCCGCCGTGCTCGGAGACCCACACCCCTTCGACCAGGTGCGCCTCCCACTCCTGGTCGTTCACCATGACGATCGCACGCTCGCCGACCAGCGTCCGTCCATCGGCGGTCAGCCGCTGCCCGTAGATGGGCGTCGTGAGCGCCTCGAGCACGGCGGCGACATCGGTGCGGGCGGCGGTGCCGAGCGGCGGGCCGTCCGGCGCCAGCAGCGCCGACAGGCGATGCCTGAAGCCCGCGAAGTCCGACGTCGTCGCCTCGATCAGCACCTGCTGGGCGAAGAAGCGCTCCATCGGCTCGAGGGTGCGGACCCAGGGCCACATCGCCTGCAGCAGACAGGCGGTCCGCGCGTCTTCCTCGCGCGGAAAGAGCACCGGGATCAAGAAGCCGTGATCGAACAGCAGTGCGTTGAGGAGGCTCGGCCACACGTCGTTGGCGTCTTCCTTCCAGAAGAGCAGAGCAGAGCCGTCACGGTCCACGAGCAGGTGCGGGTCGATCACGTTCCCGCGCACCAGCGGCTCGTCCGACCCGACGAACGGGCCCTCGGGATGGCGCGACGTCGCCACGCCGAGGGCGAGCCCGTGTCCGTCGCGCTCGCGGGCCGCGAAGTAGACCCGGTACTCACCCCCTACGCGGTGCAGCTCCGGCGCCCAGAAGTCGCTGGTGCCCGCACCCTGCGCGGTCCAGCGCGGCGCCTCGCCCGCCGGGAAGACGAAGCCGGCGACGTCCCATCGCTCGAGATCGTCCGAGCGGAGGATGGGAAACGCATGCGGGGCGTCGTTCGAGGTGACCACCGCGTAGAACCGAGGGCTCTCGGCGGCACCGTCGCCATCGACGCGGAGCACCGCCGGGTCACCGTACCCGTACAGGATGTCCGGCGACAGGTTCTCCGTGAGGAGCGGTCGGAGCGGCGCGCGGAACGCCGGCGCCGTTGCGGGGATCCGGTTGCGCGGCATGCGGGTCCCGAGATCGTGCGCGATCCCGGCGAACAGGTCGAGATAGGCGTCGTGCCCGATCTCGTCGATCCGGTACTCGCGCTTCGGTGAGCCGGTCGAGCCGATTCCGAACGTCCATGCGGGGTCACCGGCCTGGCGGGTGATCCGGATGTGGAAGCCGCCCGCCGCACCGATGCCGGACGTCAGCTCGATCGCGACCTCACTCACGGTCCGCCGGGTCGCAGACGACGACCTCGAGCTCTGGCCATCGTTGCCGCAGCAGTCCCGCAAGGCCGCGAAGTCCCGATCGCTCCGCACGCGCGTGCCCGACCGCGATGACGCCGATCCCCGTCTCGAGAACGGCCCGGCGAGCCGGCGCCCGAAGTTGGCCGGTCAGGTAGACGTCGGCGCCGCGTCGGCTGGCCTCGTCGATGTATGCGGCGGTCATCGCACCTACGACTGCGATCCGGCGCACCACGTCTCGACGCGCCGGTACGGCGTCGTCCAGACCGCCGAACAGCCGGGCGACTCTGTCGTGCAGCTCGGCCGGTGAGCCCGGGGCGACGTCGCCGATCATCCCGAGCACCCTCACGCCCCGCTCTCCGAGCGGCTCGACCGAGGTCATCTCCAGCAGCCCGGCGAGCCGCGGGTTCTCTCCCAGGGTCATGTGGTCGTCGAACGGGAGGTGGTAGGCCAGCACGCCGAGCGAGCGAGGCAACGGGAGCCGTTCGTAGCCCCATGACCGGTGCAGCAGCAGTGCGTCGAGGGGCTCGGACGCCAGGCACGGCAACACGTCCGCCGGGTCGAGCGCCAGCCCGATGCGCCTCACCTCCGGGTTGGTCGCAGTCAGGGCGCCGCTGCGCTCGTCCGGGTGGCGCTCGGCGTGGAGCTGCTGGTCCAGGTATGCCGCGATCTCGTGGAGAGCTATGGAAGGTCGTACCCGTCCCACGAGCGCACTGTACGACGCATGGTCCACGGCGGTTGCCGCGTCAACACCGAGAAGGATGCGATAGCGGTACCGTCCGCAGGTGCGCGAGCTCTGTGGCGCCGTGCCGGCCAACGAAGTGCTCGAGTGACTGACAGCGCGCAGACGGCTCCGTCCCGGCTCGCACGTCGGCTCGGGTTCGTCGTCGGCATGGCTCGAGCTTCGAACCCACGACCGGAGGGCTGAGCATGGACTTCACTCCCGATCCCGATCACGAAGCGATCCGAGACGCCGTTCGTCGCCTCTGCGGCCGCTTCGACGACGCGTACTGGCGGGCGTGCGACTCCGAGCACCGCTTCCCCTGGGACTTCTATCGCGCCATGGCCGACGGCGGCTGGGTGGGGATCGCCATCCCCGAGGAGTACGGAGGCGGCGGCCGCGGCATCACCGAGGCATCCATCGTCCTCGAGGAGGTGGCCGCGTCCGGGGCGGCGATGAACGGCTGCAGCGCGGTGCACCTGTCGATCTTCGGCATGAACCCGGTCGTGAAGCACGGGTCCGAGCAGATGAGGTCGGCCTACCTGCCCCGGGTGGCGGTGGGCGAGCTGCACGTGGCCTTCGGGGTGACCGAGCCCGATGCCGGCACGGACACCACCGCCATCACCACCCGGGCGGTCCTCGAAGGCGACCACTACGTCGTCACCGGCCGGAAGGTGTGGACCTCGAAGGCACTCGACTGCGACAAGGTCCTGCTGCTGGTGCGCACCACGCCGCTGGAGCAGTGCGCGCGGCGGACCGACGGGATGACGCTGCTGCTGGCGGACCTCCAGCGCCCGGAGGTCGACATCCAGGCCATCCCCAAGGTCGGGCGGAACGCGGTCGAGTCGTGCGAGGTCCGCTACGACGGGCTACCCGTGGCTGTCGCGGACCGGGTGGGGGAAGAGGGCCAGGGCTTCCGCTACCTGCTCGACGGCCTCAACCCGGAACGCATCCTTGTCGCCGCAGAGGCGCTGGGCACTGGCCGGGCGGCGCTGCGCCGGGCCGTGCAGTACGCGAAGGACCGGGTGGTGTTCGGTCGACCCATCGGCCAGAACCAGGGCGTCGCCTTCCCCTTGGCCGAGGCCCACGCCCGTCTGGCGGCCGCCGAGCTGGCGATCCGGCAGGCGTCGTGGCGCTACGACAACGGGCTGCCGTGCGGTGAGCAGGCCAACCTGGCCAAGTGGCTGGCCGCGGATGCGGGCTGGCAGGCGGCCGACCAGGCGGTGCAGACGCACGGCGGCTACGGCTACGCCTTGGAGTACGACGTCGAGCGCTACTGGAGAGAAGCGCGGCTGATGCGCATCGCACCCATCTCCCAGGAGCTCGTCATGAGCTACGTGGCCGAGCACGTGCTCGGCTTGCCCCGGTCGTACTGAGGAGCCCCGACCCTTCTGAGGAGCTCTTGCGGGCACGCCGTACCGGGGACACGGCGAGCGCAACCACATCCGTGCCTAGGGTTGCTCCCATGTCCGAGCGCCTGGCCGCCCTCACCGCCCCCGTCGACCCCCGTGTCGGCGGCAACATGCCCGCATTCGGCGACATGCCAAGGGATACGGAGCTCGACCAGCTCGTGAGCCGGGTGCTGGCGCCCAACCCCTCGCACTTCAGCCTGGACGGCACCAACACCTACATCGTCGGCATGCCGGGCTCGGGCTCCGCCGTGGTGGTCGACCCCGGACCCGACGACCCCGAGCACCTGGCACGGGTGCGCGCCGCCCTG
The DNA here is from genome assembly GCA_902805655.1 of uncultured Acidimicrobiales bacterium. GTDB lineage: Bacteria > Actinomycetota > Acidimicrobiia > Acidimicrobiales > CADCTF01 > CADCTF01. The sequence goes on along the minus strand of CADCTF010000094.1, from coordinate 45,005 downwards.
GCTCGCCGGGACGCCGAGTGCGCCGCCGTGCTCGTCACGCACCACCACGGCGACCACGCCGAGGCGGCCCTGGCGTGGGCCGAGGCCTTCGGCTGCACCGTTGCCGCCCACCGCCGGGACGTGGCCGGCCCCTCGGGCCGCTTGCTCGACGACGGGGACGTGGTGGCGGCCGGTGGGCTCCGGGTGGAATCGGTGTTCACGCCCGGCCACTGCTCCGACCACCTGTCGTTCCGGCTGCCGAACGGGGTGCTGCTCACCGGGGACCACGTCCTCGGCCGGGGCACGACGGTGGTCGGCTGGCCCGAGGGCGACATGGCCGACTACGTGCGCTCCCTGCACCGGGTGCTCGAGCTGGGCCCGGACGCCCTGTATCCCGGCCACGGGCCCGAGATGGCCGAAGGCGACCCGCTGTCCGTCGTGCGCTTCTACCTCCAGCAGCGGGAGTACCGGGAGGCGCAGATCCTCGCCGTGCTCCACGACGGGCCGTCGGACGCCGACACGATGGTGCCGATGATCTACGCCTCGTACCCGGAGCCCGTGTGGCCGGCGGCCGTGAGGTCGACCCAGGGCGCCCTGGTGAAGATGGCTTCCGAGGGTCGAGTGGTCGACGATGGCGAGGGCCGCTATCGCCTGGCGTAGGCGCTTGGCTGCCGGCCGGGCGGCCTAGCCCCTTGCCCGCGGCGTGCTCGGTCCGTCGGCCCCGGGGCCGACGGTGGACGAGGGCTCGGCCACCCGTGCCAGCACGATGAGCCCGCTCATGGCCACCGCGGCTCCGGCCGCGAACGCGCCGCGGTAGCCAGTGGCGGCGGCCACGCCGCCGAGCAGGGCGCCGCCGGCGCCCGCCGCCAGGTCGAAGAAGCCGGTGAACGTGGCGATCACCGACGCCTGCTCCGAGTCGTCGGCCCGGCTCGTCGCCAGCGTGATGAGCGCCGGGTACATGAGCGACATGCCCACGGCCAACACCGCGGTGCCGAGGTAGAGGCCGAGCCTGCTCGGCACGGCGGCCACGAAGGCCAGGCCCACCGCTGAGCAGATGATCGCCACCCGGCCCACGAGGGCGGGACCGAGGCGGTCGGGCAGGCGAGCGCCGAGGAGCCGCACCGCCAGCACGATGACGGCGTACATCGCGAACACAGGACCAGCACCACCCAGCCCGAGGTCGTCGACGTACAGGGGCACGAAGGCGGAGAAGCCGACGTAGCCCATGACGCCCAACCCGATGACCAGGCCGGGGCCCAGGCCGGCCGGGTGCACGAGGCGGCGCGAGGCAACGGGCCTGTCCTCGTCGTCCAGCGGTACGACGTGCGCCGGCAGACGGGTGGCCAGCAGGAGGCCGAGCAGGGTCACGACCGCGCCCGCGATCCACACCCGGTCGTAGTGGTCGATGTCGAGCAGGAGCTCGCCCGCGAGGGGGCCGAGCCCGAGACTGAGGTACACGGCGACGGAGAAGTAGCTGTGCGCCTCGCCTCGACGGTGCGGAGGCGAGAGGTCGTTGACGAGCGTTGCCGCTCCTACGAAGAAGGCACCCTCGCCTGCTCCGACCAGGAGCCGCAGCAGGATCAACCCGGCGTAGCTGTCGACCACCACCAGCAGACCGGTGCCCACGGCCATGGCCAGGGCGCCGGCCAGGATGAGCACCTTGCGGCCCGAGCGGTCGCCCACCCGCCCGAAGAAGGGCCGCCCGAGGACCGCCGACACGCTGAGCACCCCCACCCCGATGCCCACGGCCAGGCTGCCACCGCCGAGGGGCCCCTCGATGAAGCGCGGCAGCACCGGGATGGTGAAGGAGTAGCCGACGAACACCGCGAGAGCGACCACTGTCACGAGCGCGAACTGCGGCGTGATCAGTGACTCGTCCGCGGCGCGCTGCACCCCGCCATCCTGGCCAGGGCGGAGCGGGTCTACCAACGTCTGGACGGCCGGAGAGCACCTCGCGGCGGCGCCGGCTCAGCGAGGGAGGAGCGAGCGGAGGGCTTGCAGTGCTTCCGGGCTGTGATGGCGAGGGAACAGGACGGCGTCGTCGAACCCGAGGGAGGCGAGGGTGGCCAGGCGGTCGGCGGCCTGGGCCGGGGAGCAGCGCAGCGTGAACGGGGCCGATTCGTCGACCGGGCCCGCCTCCTCCCGCAGGTCGACCTCGAGGTTGGTGACGACGGCGCGGGTCCCGCCCAGATCGCGGAAGCGCGCGATCCCACTTCGTAGCGCCCCCAACGAGGTCTTGGCGCCGGAAGCGATCCAGCCGTCGAGGTCGGTGGCCGCCCGCTCGATCCAGCGACCACCGGCCCAGCTCCCGACCAGCACCGGCGGGCCGCCGGTGGCCGCTGGCCACGGGGTGAGGCAGGCGCCGTCGACCGTCTCGCCGGCCCACAGCCGACGCATCACGGACAGCCCGTGGTCCAGGGCGCGGAAGCGCCCCGCGAAGTCGGCGCCCACCGCCCGGAAGTCGGCCTCGGTGGAACCTGCGCCGACGCCGAGCAGCAGCCTTCCGCCGCAGACGAGGTGGGCCGTGAGCACTCGATGGGCCAGCTCCACCGGGTGGCGTAGCGGTACCTGGAGCACCCCGGTGCCGAGCTCCACCGACGTCGTGACCGTCGCCGCCACCGACAGGGCCACCAGTGGGTCGGGAAGGGCGAACCCTCGCCCGATGGCGTCGAAGGCCCACAGCGACTCGATTCCCGCGGCCTCCGCCTGGCGGGCGCCTTCGGCCAGGTCGCCCGCCTGGAGCGCTCCGCCGCCCGGGCTGGCCACCGGCAGCACGACCCCGAGACGCATGGCTCAGTCCTCGCTCTCTACGGGGGTGGCGGGTGGCCACGGCTGTGCCCACGCCGGCGGCCGCTTCTCCAGGTAGGCCGCCATGCCCTCACGCGCTTCGTCACTGGCGAACAGCTCGCCCGAGAACCGGTTGGCCCACCGGAACGCCTCCGCCTCGGGCGTGCCTGGCACCTCGGCCAGCACGCGCTTGGTGGCGGCGATGGCGGAGGGGCCGGAGGCGAGCAGGTCGGCGACCACGGCGTCGACCTCGGCGTCGAGCTGGTCGCGTGGGACGGCGGCGTTCACGAGCCCGAGGCGCGCGGCCTCGGCGGCGGGGAAGCGGTTGCCGCGGAGGAATGCGGCGCGAGCGTCGCCGGAACGCATCTTCGGAAGGCAGACGACGGAGATGACGGCGGGGGCCACACCGACGCGGACCTCGGTGAAGCCGAACAGGGTGTCGTCGGCTGCGACCGAGATGTCCATGGCGGCGGCGAGGCCCATGCCGCCGGCGACGCAGTGGCCGGCGATGCGGCCCACGTAGGGCTTCGAGGAGCGGGCGAAGCGGCCGAAGAGCTCATCCAGGCGCTGCGCCGGGGCGGACGTGGCGGTAGCGGAGGAGCGTGCGGACAGGTCGGCGCCGGCACAGAAGGCGCGACCCCGGTTGGTGAGGACGACGACCCGCACGTCAGGGTCGGCGTCGGCTGCGTCGAGCGCCGCGGTCAGCTCGATGACCAGCTGCGTGCTCAGGACGTTGCGGCGCTCCTCGTCGGCGAGGGTGATGGTGACGACGCTCTCCTGACGGTGGACCTCGACGAGGCTCATCAGTGCTCCTCCAGCAGCGTCATGGGCACATCGACCACTCGGGCTCGGAACCACTCCCCGAGGCCCTTCGCCTGCGCGTCCTGCCGGGTCGACGCAGCCACCCCCTCCTCGAGCAAGCCGTGGATGACGAAGTTGAGCGAGCGAAGGGACGCGAGCCGGTGTCGGTCGATGGGGAGGGAGGCGGCCTCCGGCAGCAGGGCTCGCAGCCGGTCCACGGTCAGGAGCTCGTCGAGCCAGGCCCATCCCTCGTCGGTGCGGGCGAAGACGCCGAGGTTGGCGTTGCCCCCCTTGTCCCCCGACCTCGCGCCGAGGACCCGGCCGAGAGGAGCGGCCACGGTCTCGCCGTCGGGAGCAGGGGCGGTCGGCCCCGGCACAGGGTGCACCGCAACGTCGCGTCCGGCCGACGAGGTGGAGTCGACCACTGTGCGGTCACCACCGAGGACGACGACGTGCTGGGGCACCAGGTCCGCCGGCACCACGGCCGGCCGGTACACCCCGTACGGGCGGGCCTGCCCACCTCCGCCGCCGATGGCGAAGAAGCCGGGGATGGTGGCCAGGCTGAGCTCGACCGTGGCGTCGAAGACGGCCCGACCCAGCTTGCGCTCGTCGGGGTCCTTCAGGGTCATCCGCCAGAGCGCCACCGCCTCCTCGTTCGTCGCCGGGTCGGGCTTGTCGCTGCGAACGAGCCGGGTGGTGACGCTGGCGTAGTCGCCGGCGGAGAACGGGCATGCGGCCCAGAACGCCTCCTCCACCAAGGCGGCCTTCTCCGCGACGTCGAGGCCGGTGAGGGCGACGCCGACCTCGGTGCGGAACCCACCCATCTCGTTCATCGCCACCTTGAGGGTCGGTGGTGGTGGCTCGCCCTTGGTGCCGCTGATGCGGACCCGGTCGCGGCCGACCTCAGCCAGCTCGATCGTGTCGAAGCGGGCGGTGACGTCGGGGCCGAGGTACGCCGGACCGCCGATCTCGTAGAGGAGCTGCGAGGTGACGGTGCCGATGGAGACCTCGCCACCGGTGCCGGGGTGCTTGCCGATGACGGTGGACCCGTCGGCTGCCACCTCGGCCCATGGGAACCCGGTGCGGACCATGCCGGGCACCTCGGTGAAGAACGAGTAGTTGCCACCGGTGGCCTGGGTGCCGCACTCGATGACGTGGCCGGCCACCACGGCGCCGGCGAGCGCGTCCCAGTCGTCGCGGCCCCATCCGTGGTGCCAGGCGGCGGGACCGCAGACGACGGCCGCGTCTGTGGTTCGGCCGGTGATCACGATGTCGGCGCCTCGGTTCAGCGCCTCGACGATGCCCCAGCAGCCGAGGTAGGCGTTGGCGGTGATGAACCTCGAGGTGTCGCCGACGGGCTCGCCGGTGTCGAGGTGGGCGAGGTCGACGCCGGCCGCGACCAGCTCGTCGAGGCGATCGAGGAGGTCGTCGCCCGCGACGTAGGCGATGGTGGGGGAGAGCCCGAGCCGGTCGGCCACCTCGGCCACCGCCTCCGCGCAGCCGTCGGGGTCGAGGCCCCCGCCGTTGGACACCACCTTGATGCCGCGGTCGAGGCACGTGCCCATGACCTGCTCCATCTGCTTCACGAAGCTGCGGGCGTAGCCACCACCCGGTCGCTTCGAGCGGGTGCGGGCAAGGATGAGCATGGTCAGCTCGGCCAGCCAGTCGCCGGTGAGGACGTCGATGGGCCCGTCCTCCACCATCTCCCGCGCCGCGGCCAGACGGTCGCCGTAGAAGCCCGAGCAGTTGGCGATGCGCACCGGCTCTGCCATCAGACCTTGTCTCCTCCGGTTCGATGCCCAGCGGCGGCTGGCGGACGCCCGCACGCTACGCGCGAGGGCGGTGCCCCAGGCGCGACGCAGCGGCCTCCCCGGGCGAGAAGGCCGCTGCGTGTGACGGAAGGGCCAAGGGTCAGGCCACGACGAGCTCGCGCTCGGGCTCCGGCTCCGGGTTGCGCTCGGGCTCCACCGCACCGCGCTCCGGGGCGCCTCCCTCCAGGTCGAGGTGGGGGAGGATCCGGTCGAGCCACCCCGGCAGCCACCAGTTCGCCCGGCCGACGAGGCTCATGGTGGCCGGCACGAGCACCATGCGCACGAGGGTGGCGTCGAGGAAGACAGCGACGGCCAGGCCGACGCCGAACAGCTTCCCGATCGGGTCGTCGCCGAGCACGAAGGCGCCGAACACGCTGATCATGATCAGTGCGGCGGAGGTGATGACTCGCGCCGTGCTCGACAGGCCGCTGACGACCGACCGGCGGTTGTCGCCCGTCGCCACGTAGTCCTCCCGGATCCTCGACAGGAGGAAGACCTCGTAGTCCATGGAGAGCCCGAAGAGGATGGCGAACATCATGAGCGGGGCGAACGGCGTGATGGGCATGGTCTGCTCGAGGCCGATGAGCTCGTTGCCCCAGCCCCACTGGAAGACGGCGACGATCACCCCGTAGGCGGCGGCGATCGACAGCAGGTTCATCACTGCCGCCTTGAGCGGCACGAGCACCGACCGGAACACGACCATCAACAGCAGGAACGACATGGCCACGATGGCCGAGATGAAGAGCGGCAGGCGGCTCGTGATGCGATCGCTGAGGTCGGTGACCATGGCTTGGCCGGTGAGCAGTGCTCTGGCGTCGGAACCCTGCACGGCGCCAGGGATGACGTCCGAGCGCAGATGCCGAACGAGCACATCGGTGCGGCCGTCCTGCGGGGCGGTGGTCGGGTTCACACGAAGCATCGCGGTGTCGCCGTCGCCGTTGTAGAAGGGCGCGGTGACTGCGGCCACGCCGGGATCCCGTTGCAGAGCGTCGTGAACCCGGTCGACGGCGGTCCGGTCGGCCGGCGTCGGCACCTCGATGACGACCTGGATGGGCCCGTTGAAGCCCTTGCCGAACCCGGAGGCGAGGTGGTCGTAGGCCTTGCGCTGCGTCGTGTGCCGAGAGGCGTTGCCGTCGTCCGCGGTTCCGATGCGCATGCTCAAGGCCGGGGCGGCGATGGCGCAGAGGGTCACGAAGCTCACCACTGCGTACCGCACCGGGTGGTTCCCGACGTGGTGCGCCCATCGACCGGACACCGTCTGATCAGCGGCCTTCACCAGGTGGGTCCGGCGATGGATGGACAGCTTGTCGATCTTGGTGCCGGCCAGGCCGAGAAGGCCGGGGAGCAGGGTCACTGCGGCCAGCATGGCGACGGCCACGACGAGCGCAACGGATGCGCCCATGGCCGAGATGGCGGGAAGGCCGGCGAGGAACAGACCGAGGATGGCGATGACCACCGTGGTGCCGGCGAAGAGCACGGCCTGGCCGGCCGTGGCGTTGGCCGTACCGGCCGAGTCCTCGACGCTCATGCCCTCGTGGAGGTGCTGACGGTGGCGGGTGACGATGAAGAGGGCGTAGTCGATGCCCACGCCGAGTCCCACCATCATGCAGAGGATCAGCGAGAACTCGGGGACGTCCATGAACGCCGACAGCACGCCCACACCGGCCGCCCCCACGAACAGGCCGGCCAGCGCAGTTGCGATCGGCAGGCCCATGGCGACGACGGATCCGAAGGCGATCAGGAGCACCACGATGGCGGCGACGACCCCGATCACCTCGCTGCTGGGTCCCTCGGCCCCAAGGCCGGCAAGCGTGCCGGTGAAGTCGGTCTGCACGCCGTCCGAGCGGGCGGCGTCAGCCGCGATCGAGGCGTCCTCGAAGTGGACGGCGGCCAGGACGTCGGCGGTGTAGGCGACATCGACGTACGTCGTCCGTCCGTCGGCGCTCACGGCCTCCGATCCCGCCTCGAACGGGTCGGTCACGGCGGCCACGTCCTGGCCGGAGCTCAGCTGTGCCCGAGCCCCATCGACGATCGGCCGGTGGGTGGCGTCGTCCACCCGTCCGTCGTCGGCGTGGAACACGATGCGCGCCGACTGGCCCGCCTGGCTCGGGAACCGGTCCTTCAGGACGTCGACGGCGCGCTGCGACTCGACGCCGGGCACCCGGAAGCTGTCGCTGAACTCCCCGCCGGTCGCTCCCTGCAGGGCCACGACTGCGAACGCGGCCACGAGCCAGAGGCCGATGACGCGGAGCGGGTGCCGGGCGCTGCTGCGCCCGAGACGGAAGAGAAGTGCACTCATGGGATCCTCCTGGTTCGTCCCGCTCGTGCGGGCTGAGGTCACCATCGGGCAGAGCCCTGACGCCGTACTGCACTCCTGCTGATTCGATGCCCGTCACGGCATCAGCCGCGGCTTCGTCAGGAGGTCGAGGCGCCGTGCAGCTCGACGCGAAGATCGCTCCGTTCGCCGGCGGAGAAGGCCGCCGCGAACGCCTGGTCGCCGAGGGCAGCACGAGCCACCCGCTCGGCACGCGCCCGATCGTCCGCCTGCAGAGGCAGGAGACGCCCACCGGCCAGGTTCCGGTAATGGGCCGCGTGGCCGAGCATGCGTGCCGCCCGTTCCGGCTCGCCCGAGTCGGCCGCGACCTGGGCGATGAGGGTGCAGCACGCGGCGGCCGCGACCTTCACATGGACGGATGGGTCGATGCGGTTCTCGAACCGGAGCGGGCTCCCGGCCAGGTGGAGCTCGAGCGCCTCGGTGGCCATCGCGACCGCCTGCGACGGCCGGCCGCTTCGGAGGTGCAGGAGCGCGAGACCGGTCAGGCACGCCATGGTCACCGGCCGGTTGCGGAGCCAGCGGGCGATGTCGATCGCCTGTTCGTACCGCTGCTCGGCTCCGTCCGCGTCGCCGAGCTGCAGGAGGACCCAACCGAGACGGGCCAGCAGCGAGCTCTTGTAGCCCCGCAGGCCGAGGGACTCGTTCGACCGGATCGCCGCCTCCAGGTTGGTCGCGGCGGCGACGAGGTCGTCCCGGCTTTCGTCGAAGTCGGCCACGATGGCCAGGCACATCGACAGCATCACCGGCCGGTCGATGGTCGAGAAGTGCGCGGTCGCCTCTCGATATCGGCGCTCGCCCCCGGCGAGGTCACCGTGGAGCACCGCCAGCTTCGCCTGCGAGTAGGCGCGCACCGCGAACACGAAGGGACTGTCGGGCTGGCCGAGGTAGAGGTCGAGAAGCGCCTGGCGCCTGCGTCTAGCCTCGTCGATCTCGCCGCGCGTCGAAGCGACCTCGGCGTAGAACGACCAGGCCAACGACATCTGCCCGTCGTCGCCCGCATCCTCGGAGATCGCCAGCGCTGCCTCCAGATCCGCGTCCACGTCGGTTCGGGCGCCCGTCTGGAAGTCGAGGAGGCCCCGACCGGTGAGAGCCAGCGCTCGGGCTCGGGGCGAGGCATCGCCGGGGCACGCGAACGCATCGTCGAGCCATCGCTTCCCCTCCACCGACGTTCCCGCCAACCAGTGCGGCCAGCTGGCACCGCCGGCGATCATGAGCGCGGTGTCGGCGTCGTCGTTGGCCATGGCCCACTCGAGCGCGGCGCGGAGGTTGTCGCGCTCCTGGTCCATCGTCCGGAGCCACTCGCCCTGGCCGTCGCCGATGTAGGCACTGGCGCTCTGGGCGCAGAGCCGGGTGAAGTGGGCGGCCATCGAGTCGCGGACCTGCGCCGCCTCCCCGCGCTCGGCCAGCTTCTCCCGGCCGTACTGGGCGAGGGTCTGCAGCTGGGTGAACCGGAGCTGGCCGCGGTCCAGAACGGCCAGGACCAGTGACTTGTCGATGAGGGCCTGGATCAGGTCGGCGAGGTCCTCGGGCGGGAGGTCGGCACCTGCGCACACGGCCTCCGCCGTAGCCAGATCACACCCGCCGGGGAAGACCGCCAATCGCTCGAACACGCGCTGCTCATCGTCGAAGAGGAGCTCGTAGCTCCAGTCCACGACGGCGCGCAGCGTCTGCTGGCGGGGCAGCGCGGTCCGCGCTCCCCCCGTCAGCAGGCGGAAGCGGTCGTGCAGGCGGGCTGCGAGCTGCTGTACCGGAAACGCTCTGGTGCGCGCGGCGGCGAGCTCGATGGCGAGCGGCAGCCCGTCGAGGCGGGCGCAGATCTCGGCGATCACCAGCCGGTCTTCATCCGACGGTTCACTGCGGGCGCCCGCCGCCTGGGCTCGTGCCTCGAAGAGCCGAGTGGCGTCTCCGGGCGCCAAGGGGGGCACGGGCCAGATGACCTCGCCACCGACGCGAAGCCCTTCGCGACTGGTGGCGAGGAGTCGGAGTCCGGGGCAGTGCCGAAGGAGGTCTTCGGCCACCTCGGCGGCCGCGTCGATCACGTGCTCGCAGTTGTCCAGGAGGACGAGCACCTGGCGGTCACCGATCACGTCGGCCAGCCGGTTCGGATCGGTGAGCGCGAGCGAAGTGCTGATGGCCGATCGCACGCCGGCAGGGTCGCCGACGGCAGCCAGCTCCACGAGGCAGCCTCCGTCGGCCAACGCCGCCGCCGCGGAGCGGCCCGCCTCGAGGGCCAGCCGCGTCTTGCCCACGCCGCCGGGCCCGACGAGCGTCACGAGGCGGTGCTCAGCCAAGCAGCGGGCCAGCTCCTGCAGCTCGTGGTCGCGGCCGACGAGCGGCGTCAACGGCTCCGGGATCGTCATACGGGGCGCTGCCGGGCGTGACGGTGTCGTGGTGGCTGCGACGGACGTCGCGTCGAGCGCGGGGTCCTGGGCGAGGATCGCCGCCTCGAGCTCGCGCAGCTCCGGTCCGGGGTCGAGCCCCAGCTCATCGGCGAGCAGGTGCCTTCCCTCCTGGAAGGTGCGGAGGGCCTCCGCCTGGCGCCCGGCCCGGTAGAGGGCGACCATCAACAGGGCCCGCGGGCGTTCCCGGAGCGGATGAGAGCGCACCAGCACCTCGAGCTCGGGGATGACCGACTGGTGCCGGTCCTGGTCCAGTTCGAGGACGAGCCGCTCCTCGAGCGCCGCCAGGCGCAGCTCGGACAGCCGACCGATCGTCAAGGCGGCGAAGTCCTCGTAGGTGAAGTCGGCCAAGGGATCTCCGCGCCACAGCGCCTCGGCTTCCGACAACCGTTGGATCGCGGTGAGCGCATCACCGGCGGCGGCAGCCCCGCGGCCGGCGGTGACGAGCTCCTCGAAGCAATGGACGTCGATGGCGTTGGTTGGCAGCTCCAGCGCGTAGCCGCCGCCGCGCATGGTGAGGACCTCGGCGGATCCGAGCGCGCGCCGCAGCTTGGACGCCAGGCCCTGCAGCCCGTTGCGCACCGCGGGCGGCGGGGCTTCGCCCCACAGCGCCTCGACCAGCTGGTCGACGGGCACCGCTCGTCCGGCCTGCAGCGCCAGCATGGCCAGGAAGGCCCGGAGCTTGGCGCCGGGGATGGCGACGTCCCGGCCCAGGTCGTCATGCACTTCGAGTTCACCGAGAAGACCGATGTGCATGAGCGGAACCGTACTGTTCGCCGGTTCGCTCAGCTCAGGGCAGTTCGGCGCAGAGCTCGGCGAAGCGGTGCCGAACCGCGGCCGGCACCGAGGTCCGATCGAGCGCCTCGGCCAGGATGAGGACGATCTCGCGGTCGGGCCCGAAGTCGGTGAAGTGCTCGAAGGCAAGGTCGACGGCCCGGGTCAGGGCCCCGGCCTCGCACAGCCGGCTGAGCTCCGCGCGCTGTCGTTGTCGGCGAGGCATGAGCGTCCGGCCCGCTCACGACAACCGGAACGGCGGGTACCGGTCGGTGACGAGGGTGAACGCGTACCCGACGACGCGGTTGTTCCAACGGAGCACACCGGTCACGAAGTCGAACAGGCGCTTCGGATACCGGCCCGTGACGACGATGGCGAACCAAGCAGCTACGACCGCGAGGACGGCCGAGATGTTGAGCACCGCCAGGACGAGGTAGTGCGGCACGGCCAGCAACCACTTGACCAGTGGCAGCCAGCGGTTGAGGTCGTCAGCCGCGTCGGGGTAGTCGTAGTCGAGGTGCACCCCCTGCGCGTCGGTGGTGGACGGGTACCGGTCGTCGAGCAGCGCAACGTACGCGGTCACCCGGTTGCTGAACCGCTGCAGCTCCAGGTTCCAGTCGAACCACCAGCGCGGGTACTTCCGGCGGATGACGATCATCAGCAGCGGCCCGAGGAACAACATGCCGCCCGCGCCGGCGAACACCGTCCCACCGGAGTCCGACGACGCGTCCCAGGCGCCGCCGCTCACGGTGGCCAGCAGCGCCAGGACGGGAATGGCGACGACCGCCCGGAACGCGGTGCTCGTGCGGTCGAGGGCGCGATCGGGATAGTCGACCGAGAAGCGGACGGGGTACGGGGGGTCGGAGACGAGGGTGTTCATGGCCTCACCCTGGGCGGGGCCGCTGAGCAGACGCTGACTGCCGGCTGACCTGGGCGTGTGCCTACGGCGAGGCGGCCACGGCCACGAAGGCACGCTCTGCTCCACTGCGCTCCGGACGGCTCGCGGCACGCGGCGAGGTACCCATGACCCGCTTGAACACCCGGCTGAAGGAGGCCTCGGAGTCGTAGCCCACGGCCGCGGCGACCTCCGAGACGGAACGGTCGGTCCGGCGCAGGAGATCCAGCGCCAGCTGCATCCGGAGGTCGGTGAGGTACCGCATCGCCGACTGCCCGACGACCTCGGTGAACCGTGCCGCGAACGCGGATCGGGACATGAGGGCGTGGGCCGCGAGCGACGACACCGCCCAACGCTGCTCGGGGTAGCGATGCAGGGCGGCGAGGGCCGGACCGATCTGGGGATCGCTCATCGCCGCCAGCCAGCGCGACCCGGCGGCCTCCTCGCTGCTCACCCAGCTGCGGATCGCCTGGAGGACGACGACGTCACAGAGCCGGCTGATCACCGCCCCGCTGCCGGTACCGCCATGCTCCATCTCGTCGGCCAGGAGATCGATGGCGGCGAAGGGCCCCGCCGATCGCCCGGAGCGGGTCGGACGCATGTGAACGATGGGCGGCAGCGCCTCGACCAGCCGCCGGGCGATCGGGTGATCGAGTCGTAGGCCGCCGCACACCAGCTCCGTCCGCGCACCGCCGCCGCCGTGCCGAGGATGGCGTAGCTCTCGGTCACGACCTCGTGGGGCAGGTCCAGCACGGTCGGCGCCTACGGTCGATGATGATCCGATCGGGTGGCGACGCTCGGTCAGCCGACGCCGGCGGCCGACACGTCCTCGGACTGGTCCAGCACGTGAGGGTCCTGGCTGCGGCGTGGCGCGAGGCGCTCATGGCCGTGGCCGAGGGAGTGTCCGCACCGGAGGCGAGAGCCGCGATCGAGCTCCTCTCCTTGGACGAGGGCGCCCTCTCGCATGCGGCCCAGTAGAGCGCAGCCGTCCCCCTGCTCAGCCCCGTCCCACCCTTCGCTCAGCCGCCCCAGCCCTCCAGCACCTCGTCGAGCGGCACCATCCGCGGGGCGACGGGTCGGAGGTCGTCGGCGGCCGATCCCTCCAGGCGGTAGGCCCGACCCGGCGTTCGCACCGTGGTGCCGTCCGGTCGCTCCGTCTCGACGAAGAGCTCCCTAGCCGCCATCTGGGGACAGCCGAAGAGGTCGTCGACCGACTGCACCAGCGCGAACGTCATGTGGGCATCGGCTGCGGCCTGGAACCACTCCTGGGCCGTCCGCCGCCGGAACGGCGGAACGAACAGCGCCACGAACTCCTCCCAGTGCTGCATGCGGCCCTCGGCCGTCTGGAACCGCTCCTCGGCCAGCCTCGGCTCGTCGATCAAGGTGGCGATGCCGTCCATCCGCATGGTCGTCAGGGCGCTCGGCGCGCAGTAGACGAAGCCGTCGCTGGCCGGCACCATGCGCAGGCCCGCCTTGATGCGCTGCTCACGCCGGAGCACCTCACCCCGGTCGAGGTACGCCCCGAGCGCGGTGTAGCCGTGAGCGGCGAGTGCCTCCACCATGGCCACGTCGATGGCGCGACGACGGCGATCGAGCCGAGCAGCCAGCACGGCGGCCACGGTGGCCGAGGCGGCCGCCACGCCACCGAGGATCTCGGCCTGGTAGGGCGGCAGCTGGGTCGGCGGTTGGTCCCACTCACCGGTCAGGAACAGCAGACCGCTCGCGGCCTGCATCACGAGCTCCGAGGCTGCCCATGCCGCCTTCGGCCCGGTGGCCCCGAACGGGCTGACCGACGTCCGCACCAGACGGGGGCGCAGCGCAGCCACCGCATCGTCACCGAGACCGGCTGCCGTCCTGCCTCCGGGACTGAGGTCGGCCACCACGACGTCGGCCGAGCCGGCCAGCTGCACCAGGGCATCACTGAGCTCATCGGTCGACGCGCCACCGCGTTCGACGACACGCTTGCCGAGGTCGGTGAGCCATCGGGCGCCGCCGTCGCCGCCGCCCCACCGCGATGGCTGTGCTTCGAGCGGGTCACCAGCCGGGGGGTCGAGCCGAACCACGTCCCAACCGGCGTCGGCCAGCACTCGTGCCGTGTAGGCGCTGCCGACGCTCGTGGAGAGGTCGAGCACCTTCGGGAAGCCGGTCATGCCGACGGCCCTGCCGCGCCCACGGCCGCCTCCCGTGCCACCTGCAGGCGCTCTCGCACGTCGACGTCGACCCAGGACAGCTCGCCCCGGTCGATCCGCACCACGGGGTCGCTCGACGTGCCGGGACGCGAGGGAGCGACCAGGTCGCCCACCGTGCCCGCAGCCATGAGGTCGTCGATCTCTGCGTCCGGCAGGCCGCCCACGTCGCGCAGGACGTCCCGGCTGTCGGCGCCCACCGCGTGAGCTGCCGACATGGGTACCCCGGCGCCGCCTCCCCACGCCGGTCCGGAGACGTCGACCGCGTGACCGGCTGCGGCCCGGGGCACGACGCCGAACCAACCTCGGGCGCGCAGGTGCGGGTCGGTAGCCACGTCGGCGGAGTCGGCGGCCAGGGCGGCGGCCACACCCACCCGCTGCAGGGCGTCGACCAGATCCGCCGCCACCCAGGTGGCGGCGGCGATCTCGACTTCACCCTCGAAGCCGGCGGCGACCTCAGGGCTGGCGCCGATCCCGAGCACGCCGGCGACGGACGGGAGCTGGTCCGCAGTGGCCGCGATGGCAACCGACCGGTCGTGGCCCTTCGCCGCGAAGACGCCGTGGAGGGCGAAGCGGGCGTCGGCGTTCCGGCTGCGCTGCGGCACCGCGCCGAGGGCCCGCTCGGCGAACACCGGTCCGAGGGCGCTCACGGCGGTCTCGTAGAGGGAGACGTCGATGTGGCTGCCCGTTCCCGTGCGGCTTCGCTCCTCGAGCGCGGCCAGCACGGCGAATGCGGCGTAGAGCCCGCACGTGTTGTCGGCGTACGTGACGGTGCCGGGGCGACCGGGCCAACCGTCGGGGTCGCCGATGAGCAGGGCGTGGCCGCTGGCGGCCTCGGCTCCGGGGCCGAACAGCGGGCGGTCGGCCCACGGGCCGGTGGTGCCGGCGCCGGTGAGCGAGAGATAGACGAGAGTCGGGTCGGCGGCTCGCAGCGTGGCTGGGTCGATGCCGTACTTGCGCATCACGCGCGGCGTGAAGTTGTGCGCCACCACGTCGCAGCCGGCCGCCACCCGCCGGAAGGCCTCAGGGCCGCCCGGGCTGTCCAGGTCGAGGGCCAGCTGGCGCTTGTCGCGGACCAGCTCCACGTTGTCGAGGCCGCCCGCCGGCCGCTTGGGCGACGCGACGCGGATGACGTCCGCCCCGAGGTCGGCCAGGTGCCGGGTGGCGTACGGAAGGGCCGCCGCCTGCTCCATCGAGAGGACGCGGATCCCTTCGAGGGGCCGGCCCACGCCGTCGACGAAGCCGTCGTTCTCCGTGGCGTCGCTCGCCGCCCCCCGGCTCACCACTTCCGGATGTGGTAGATGCCGGTGTGCTCGGCGGTGACCACGACGCGTTCGTCGGCGTCGACCCAGGCCATGTCCAGGACGTAGTAGCGGCCCGCCTTCCGGCCGTAGATGCGGTCGATCCGACCCCGCACGGTGAGCTCCTCGCCGAGCTCGACGGCCCGGTGCTGCTGCACCAGCGTCGAGACGTGGATCGAGGGCCCCCGGGTGACGTTGGTGCGCATCAGCTCGGCGTACATCTTGGCCAGGTAGGACGACGGAACCTTGGCGTCGGCGGCCAGCGGCTGGTCGCTGATCTGGGCGAGGTAGGCGTCGATCGTCGCCCGGTCCGTCGGCGCCGGGCACGAGCCCATCGCCTGCGTGTCGAGGGCGTAGGCCTCGGTGAGCGGCACAGGGTCGGCCGGCGGGGCGGTGAGCGGGTAGGCCCGCACGTCGGGCGCGGTGGCGTCCGACGCGATCCAGGCGCTGGCCACGACGGGCGGACGGTCCGCGCCGTCCGGCGCAACGGCGACCCGAAGCGCGCCGGGCAGGTCGGGGTCCGGCTCGCCGGCGATCTGTAGCTCCTCGCCGTCGTAGACGGCTCCTTTGAACTGCACGAAGGCGGCGCCGGACTCATGCCAACGTCCGCCGAACGCCTCGGCGATGACGGGCTCGAGGTACGAGAGCACCGTCGAGCCCGGCACGAGTGCGCCGCGATATCCCATCTCTTGCGCGAACTCGTCGCTGTGCACACGGTTGTTGGACGTGGCTGCGATGTTGCGGGCCACGACCGTGCGCCTGGCGGTGCCGGGCGGGCCCGCTTCGAGCCGGTCGGGCGCTGGGGCGGTGCTCATTGCCACTCGGTCGTCCTCTCCTCCGACCCGTCGGACGGGTCGCGCTGTCGCACCTTCGCCCGTGCCGGGCGCCGCCACTCTCGCACGGACGGCTCGCCGTCCGCCCGCCGTTCAGGGCCGGCGGCCGAGCTCCCAGGTGCCGGGGGTGGTGAGATCGACCTTGATCGAGACGGACGCGCCTCCGGCGATGCTGCGACGGCGAGCGAGCTGGCGGCGCCGGTGGAGACGCTCCCGGCGTCCTCCGTCGCCTTGATCCCGAACCCGACACCGGTCACGGCGACGAGGACGGCCATCATCGATACGACGACGGAGATCACGAACATGCCGTCGCGTTGGTGGGTCTGCTCCACGGTCAGCTCCTTGCCCAGGGCACGTTCGTGCCGCTGACTCCAGGATGCTGAACGGGACGTGTCGTTCCTAGGGCCGAAGGTCCCGGAGCTCGCCGTCGATTGGGGCGTCACTCGAGCCGGAGGGAACCGCCCACGGAGGACAGTGGCCGTAAATACAGGGCCCGCTTGCCGCCTCCCCGGTACCCGACGAACCCGTCCCATGCGTGATAGCCGAGGTACGCGGTGCCATCGGGGCCGACGACGGGGGTCGGTCCACCCGGACCCAGCATGGTTCCCGAGGACGCGAGGAGAGGCGCTCCGGCCGTACGGCGACACGGTCCGAGCGGGCCCTCGCACACCGCGGCGCCGATGGCGTACTGGTCGGTCGTCCACGTGTTGGCGGAGTAGAGCAGGAAGTACCGCCCGGCGATGGCAACCATGGCCGGGTTCTCGATGAGGTCGCCTTCCCACGGCGCGGCAGTTGTGAGCAGGCGTCGGAGGGACCCCGGGACGACGCTGCGACCGTCCTCGGCGAGGCGCCCGACCCAGAGGTGGGTGGGCTCCTGGCCGGCGATGCCCTGGCTCTGCCACGTGAGATACGCAGTGCCGTCGGAGTCCACGAAGGGATGCGGATCGATCGAGCCGTTGTGATCGTGCTGGCAGAGCCACGGCTCACTCGACTCGTCCAGGAACGGACCCGCGGCACTTTGGGCCACCGCCGTCGAGATGCACCAGTGGTTGCTGACGGTGTCCCGTGCCGCGTAGTACATGACGTAGCCGCCATCGCGGGCCAGCACCGCCGGCGCCCAGATGGAACGACCCCGGGCCCACGACGGTGGGCGTAGCAGGGCGGACCCCAACCACGTCCAGCTGACGAGGTCGTCGGATCGGGCCACCTGCACCAGCGCCCGGGAGCCGCTCGTGGCGTACGCGTAGTAGCGACCATCCGCCGAGAGCACGAAGGGGTCGGGGAAGTCAGCACCGACGATCGGCCGGTCCACCGTGGCGGTCACCTCGGCGCGCAGGTCACCAGGCGCGACGGCCGGGCGCAACGGCAGTGCGGCCCACGGGTTGTAGACGGCTGTCGTGGTGGTGCTCGGGGCCGAGGTCGTCGGGGGAGTGGTGACCGGGGTGGCTGGTGGCGCGGGGGCTGAGACGGGCGACCCGTCCGGCGTGGCCGCGGACGCGTCGGCGCGGGGGATCGCGCACGCCGAGCCCGCACCCAGCACGGCGACCGCCACAGCTGCGGCCGTCGCCCAAGCCCTCCGCCGGCACGTAGGTGCCATCACCCTCCTCCACCTCGCGCCCGCCGTCGATGGTACGGGGGAGCATCGTGCACGGGGTCGCGTGCCTCGGGTGGCCTGGACTACCCCGTGGGGCGTTCGGCAGCCAGCCAGTCCGCGAAGGGAACCGGCGCCGCGCCGGCGAGCTGCGCGGTGATCTGGCCGCGGTACCAGTGGCGATACGCCAAGGGTCCAGGGGGCGTCTTCAGGGTCAACAGGTGCGTGCCGGACTCGCAGTAGCGGTCCACCTCGTCGATCAACGTCCCGAGCTGTGCCACCGTCTGGCCGATGGTTGCGGGCAGGCGGAGGGTGAGGTCCGCAGTCTCCTGGCCCCGGCCGGCGGCCTGGTCGAGGGTCTCGCGACTGCTTGCGGTGAGTGCGGCGAACCGGCCCTGAAGCTCGTCGACCAGCTCCAGGAGGCGGCCCGGCGCGCCACGACGGACGGATTCGTCCGAGTTGGCGATGTACACGAACTCCCGCGACATCTCGTCGAAGTGCTCGCGAGCGGCGCCCGACAGGGCGATCGGGACGCCCAGCAGCCTCACCTCGACGTCCTCGTCGGTCATGCGGCGATCCGTGCGCACAGTCGATCGGATGAGCCGGCGGAGCCGGAGTTGCCCCCGAGCCGGGTGATCGGCGGCGCGAGGTCCGACCGGTCGGTCGGCGGAGCGTCGTCCGTGCGGGGCCCGCGTGTCTGCGCCGGTGCGGGCACCTCGAACCACACGCACTTGCCGGTAGGGGCGTCGTCCGACCCCCACGCAAGCGAGAGATCTTCCACCATGGCGAGGCCACGCCCCGTGCCGGCGGTCAGGCTGTAGCGGTTGGGGCGCGCCAGGCCTCCACCCGAGTCCACCACCGCCACCCGCACGCTGCGCTCGAGCCTGTGCAGGGTCACCCGGAACGCGGTGCCGGCGTGGATGATGGCGTTGGTCGCCAGCTCGGACACGAGCAGCTCGGCCACATGGGAGTCGACGCCCCACCTGTCGAGGACGGCTACAACGTGACGGCGCGCCGTGCGGGCGGACTCGAGGACCGGCGCGAACTCGGCTTCAGCGGTTGTGTCGACGTCCACGTCCGTACACCTTGGGCTCGGCGTTTTCCGCCGCAGCGTAGGTGCCACCGATGCCGTCCTTCCGACCGACCATTCAGGCCCCCGTCGTCGTGAGCGACGGTGAACCCAGCACGTCGCGCAAGACCGCCAGGCAGCCGGGGACCGCCCGGTAGTACGCCCACTTCCCACGCTTCTCCCGTTCGAGCAGGCCGGCGTCCGTGAGCACGGCGAGGTGGTGGCTGACCGTCGGCTGCGATCGGCCGATCGGCTCGACCAGATCACACGCACACGCCTCGTCCTGGCTGGCGATGAGCGACAACAAGCGCAGGCGCGCCGGGTCGGCCAGCACCTTGAAGGCCGCGGCGAGGTCCTCCGCGTCGGCCTCGGACAGCGCGGTCGTCAGCATCGGTGCGCAGCACACCTCGATGGGCTTCACGTCCACTAGGGCCTCCCGGGCTCGTCTTCGTCAACCAGAACATTGACAGCCATCGATGTGCCGCCCCTATTCTCACATCCATGGCCGTCGATACGACCGTACCGCACGGACCCCTGGAGGCATGCATGTCCCGAGTTCAGCTCGCCCTCAACGTCACCGACATCGACACCGCCGTCGACTTCTACTCCAAGCTGTTTCGCACCGAACCGGCCAAGCGCAAGCCGGGATACGCCAACTTCGCCATCGACGAGCCCGCCCTGAAGCTGGTGCTCATCGAGAACCCCCAAGCGGCGGGCCGCCTCAACCACCTCGGCGTCGAGGTGTTCTCTACGGCAGAGGTGGCGGCGGCGCAGCAGCGCCTCGAGGGCGAGGGCATCGCCACCGCGGACGAGTCGGGTGTGTGCTGCTACGCCGAGCAGGACAAGGTGTGGGCGAACGACCCCGACGGTGCTCCGTGGGAGATCTACACCGTGCTGGCCGACAGCGACGTCGCGGGCAGCGGCATGCACGACCCCGGCAACGATGCGGGGGTCTGCGGCGCAGGAGCCTGCGCGACCGATGAGCTCGCGCACGTCGCCGCAGGTGAGGCGAGCGTGAAGGGCTGCTGCTGAACACGGCCCCCGCTACGGTGCCGGCCCATGCCCGTTGACACCACTCAGTTCACCTACGTCGGCCAGGACGGAACGGAGATCACCGCCTTCCGGTGGGCCGCACCCGGTACGCCTCGAGCGATCATCCAGCTGGCGCATGGGGCCGGCGAGCACTCGCTCCGGTACCTCGAGCCGCTCACACCGCTCATCGAGTCCGGGTACACGATCTACTCGGCCGACCACCGGGGTCACGGTGCGACGGCCGGCGCTCCCGACCGGCTCGGCGACTTCGGGCCGGGCGGGGCGGCCGCCGCGGTCGACGACATGGCCGTGCTCACCCGACGCATCCGTGAGGAGCATCCCGGGGTGCCGCTCGTGCTGCTGGGTCACTCGATGGGCGCCAGCTTCTCGCAGGTGTACCTGACGGAGCACCATGCCCTGCTCGATGCACTGGTGCTGTCGGGCACGGCGGCCAACTGGCTCCCGAGGGGAGAGCGTGGCCCGAACAGCGGCTACGAGAACCCTCGCACCGACTACGACTGGCTCTCGCGCGACGAGGCCGAGGTCGACAAGTACATCGCGGATCCGCTCTGCAAGATCCGCTTCACTCCTGAGTCACGGGCCTCCTTCACGAGCCTCGGCCAGCGGACGGCCGACCCGGGCTACTTGCAGCAGGTGCGCAAGGACCTGCCGATCTACGTCTTCGTCGGTGACGAAGACCCGGTCAACCTCGGCATGACCCGCCTCACGCCGCTCATCGACCGCTACCAGGAAGCGGGCCTCACCGACGTCACGCTGAAGGTGTATCCCGGCGGCCGCCACGAGATGTTGAACGAGACCAACCGGGCCGAGGTCGTCGCCGACCTCCAGGCCTGGCTCGACAGCCACCTCGCCTGAGCGGCGTCCGCCGTTGGCCGGGCAACGGAGCGCCGCGCTAGGAAGGCGCCATGGAACTTCGACTCGACGGCAAGGTCGCGCTGGTCACCGGGGCGTCTCGGGGAATCGGCCTGGCCATCGCCAAGACCTATGCCGACGCAGGCGCTCGCGTCATGCTCTCCTCACGGAAGCAGGATGCGCTGGAGGAGGCGGCGTCGCAGATCGACGGGGAGACGGCGATCTTCGCCGCCAACGCCGGCGAGCCCGATCAAGCCGCAGCCTGCGT
This sequence comes from uncultured Acidimicrobiales bacterium, assembly GCA_902805655.1. Classification (GTDB taxonomy): domain Bacteria; phylum Actinomycetota; class Acidimicrobiia; order Acidimicrobiales; family CADCTF01; genus CADCTF01. The sequence continues at coordinate 24,071 of CADCTF010000094.1, read as the reverse complement.
CGCGGCCACGCTCGACCAGCTCGGCGGCCTCGACATCCTCGTGAACAACGCCGCGACCAACCCCTACATGGGGCCGGCCGTGGACATCGACCTGCCCCGCTACGACAAGACCTTCCAGGTCAACCTGCGGGGTCCCTTCGTCTGGATCCAGAAGGCGTGGGAGGCCTCGATGAAGGAGCGCGGCGGCAACATCGTCAACATCGCCTCCATCGGCGGCATGAGCTACGGCGGGGGCATCGGCGTCTACGACAACACCAAGGCGGCGCTCATCCACCTCACCGGTCACTTCGCCGTCGAGCTGTCACCTCAGGTGCGGGTCAACGCCATCGCACCGGGCCTGGTGAAGACCGACTTCGCCCGTGCCCTGTGGGAGCGGAGTGAGGATGCCGTGGCCAAGCGCCTGCCGCTGCGGCGCCTCGGCGAGCCCCAGGACATCGCCAACACGGCGCTTTTCCTGGCCAGCGACGCCTCGTCGTGGATGACCGGCCAGACCATCGTGGTCGACGGTGGCTCGACGATCGGCCGCAGCGGCGGCTGAGCACCGCTGCCGTGCGGGGCTCCGCGTCTCCTCAGGCGGCGCGGGCGCCTGCCCCGTGCCGGAGCCCGGTGAGGGCGGCTCCGATGGCGGAGTCGGCCAGGGCCGCCCGCAGCTCGATCTGCATCGGCGGACCGGCCAGCAGGGTGATCACCACGCCGTGCACCGCGCTCCACAAGGTCAGCGCTGCGAGATCCAGGTTCGCGGCGTCGAGGCGGTGCTCGGCCTGGGCCGCCTGCATGGTCGTGCGCAGCTCGTCGACCAAGCGGTTGATCAGGGCGGGTTCGTCGCCCTGCTGCTCGCCGGTGAGCTCCGGCCGGAACAGGAACATGGCGCGGAAGAGGTCTTCGTTCTGCAGCGCGTGGTCGACGTAGGCGCGGCACTGGGCCTCGAGCTGCTCGATCGGACCGTTGGCCTCGACGCCCCGGAACCGTTCGATGAGCAGATCGAACTCCTGGCCCACGATGCCCTGCAGCAGGTCGCGCTTGTCGGCCACATGGGCATACAGCGCAGGCGCGGTGACGCCCAGCATCGAGGCCACCCTTCGCAACGAGACGGCGTGCAGGCCCTCGCTCACGAGGATCTGTCGTGCCGCTCGCGCTATGGCCTCTCTCGTCAATGGCTGGCGCATAGCGTCATCTCCCGCTGCTGGTCGCCGTGAATCTTCGCTTCTTACCCCCGTTCTACCAGCGCTAACGGGGAGTGAACAGCTCTCCGCGGCGCAGCTTGCCGAGCGCGGTGCGGGGCAACGTCTCGCACAGGACGAGCTCGCGCGGAGCGCAGAAGGCCGGCAGCTCCTGCTTGACGTGAGCCCGCACCGCATCGAGCGTCGGAGGGCTCGCCGGGTCCCGCGGGACGACGTAGGCCACGACCCTCGAGCCCCACTCCGGATCCGGCGCGCCCGCCACGCCGACGTCCGCGATTCCGCGGTGCGAGCGCAGGGCGGCCTCCACCGGTTCCGGCCACACGTTCTCACCTCCGGTGATGATGAGGTCGCCGCGGCGACCGTGCACCTGCAGCCGGCCGTCGTCGGTCCAGAAGCCGAGGTCGCCGGTGCTCAGCCAGCCGTCTGCGTCCTTCGGGTCCGACCCGTCGCGGTAGGCGCGGAGGAGCATCGGGCCTCGAACTCGGATCTCGCCGTCGGGCTCCACGTGGACGTCGACGCCGTCGAGCGGCCGGCCGTCGTACACCACGCCGCTGCCCGTCTCGGTCATCCCGTAGGTGGTGACGACGTTGTCCGGAAGGGCGTCGGGCGGGGCCGACCCACCCAGCACCACCCGACGGAAGCGGGTGAGGTCGTGGCGCGTCAGCAGGGTGCGCACGACCGACACCAGCGTGGCCCGGGTGGCAGGGTCGAAGGCGGGGAGCACCTCGACCGGCGTGTCGGTGAGCAGGGCCCGGGTGAGCACCGACAGACCGCCCACGTGCGACAGGGGCAGGCAGGCCAGCCAGGTGTCGCGGGCAGGGTCGACGTCCAGGCGGGCGCTGGTGGCGAGGGCGGAGGCACGCACCGCATCCATGGTCAGCACAACTCCCTTGGGCTCGCCCGTGGTGCCGCTGCTGGCCACCACGAGGGCGTCACCGACCTCCGTGGGGGCCGCGTCGAGCAACGACTGGCGGTCGCCGGCCTCGTCCACCAGGACGCTCGGACGCAGGGCCGCGAGCAGCCTCCGGGCCGCCGGGAGGGGCAAGCGAGGGTCGACCGGGAGCACCGCATCGCCCCGCTCCCATGCCGCCGACAGCTCGCGAACGAAGAGCGGGCCGCCGGGCGCGGCGATTGCGACGAGGTCGGGCACCGGCGGTACCGTACTCAGCCCTATGAGCGTCGATTCCGACAGTGACCTGAGCATCCGGCCGGGGGCAGTCTGGGAGGCTGCGGGGCCCGCCTACGGCGACATCCGCTACCAGCACTCCACCGGGGAGAACGCTGGGATCGCGAAGATCACCATCAACCGGCCCGAGGTGCGCAACGCCTTCCGTCCGCAGACGCTGTTCGAGCTGCAGGACGCGTTCCGGCGCGCGCAGGACGATCCGAGTGTCGGCGTGATCATCTTCACCGGTGAAGGTCCCATGGCCTTCTGCTCGGGCGGCGATCAGCGCATCCGCGGCGACGACGGCTACATCGGCGACGACTCGGTGGCGCAGCAGGGCATCGGCCGGCTCAACGTGCTCGACCTGCAGATCCAGATCCGCCGTTGCCCGAAGCCGGTCGTGGCCATGGTGGCCGGCTTCGCCATCGGCGGCGGGCATGTGCTGCACGTGGTGTGCGACCTCACGATCGCGGCCGACAACGCCCGGTTCGGCCAGACCGGCCCCAAGGTCGGCTCGTTCGACGCGGGCTACGGCTCGGGGCTGCTGGCCCGCAACATCGGCCAGAAGAAGGCCCGCGAGATCTGGTTCCTCTGCCGCCAGTACGACGCGACGCAGGCCCTCGACATGGGCCTGGTCAACACGGTCGTGCCTCTGGCCCAGCTGGAGGAGGAGACGGTGCAGTGGTGCAACGAGATGCTGGCCCTGTCGCCCATCGCCTTGCGCATGATCAAGGGCGCCATGAACGCCGCGGACGACGGCCTGGCCGGCATCCAGCAGCTCGCCGGTGACGCCACGATGCTCTTCTACATGACCGAGGAAGGCCAAGAAGGCCGCAACGCCTACGTCGAGAAGCGGGCGCCCGACTTCTCGAAGTTCCCACGCCGGCCCTGACTACGGTCGCTTCGATGGCCACCGACCTGCGCGTCTGGTTGATCGGCGCCCGGCCCCGCACGCTCCCGGCCGCCGTCGTGCCCGTGGTGGTCGGCACGGCGGTCGCTCTGCGTCAGGGGGACCTGGTGTGGTGGCGCGTGCTGGCCGCTTTGGTGGTTTCGCTGGCCATCCAGGTCGGCACCAACTTCGCCAACGACTACTCGGACGGTGTCCGCGGCACCGACGACATGCGGGTGGGGCCTCAACGTCTGGTGGCGTCGGGTCTGAAGCCGGCACGCGCCGTGAAGCTGGCCGCCATGGCGTCGTTCGGCGTGGCTGCGGTGGCAGGTCTCGCGCTGGCCGCGACGGTGAGCTGGTGGCTGATCGCCGTGGGTGCGCTCTGCTTCGCCGCCGGGTGGCTGTACACGGGCGGCCCGAAACCCTACGGCTACGCCGGGCTGGGTGAGGTCTTCGTCTTCGTGTTCTTCGGGCTCGTGGCCACGGCCGGTTCGGCCTACGTGCACCTCGGGGAGGTGACGGCTCTCGCCTTGGCCGCCGCGGTGCCGGTCGGCGCCCTCGCGACCGCCCTGCTGGTGGTGAACAACCTCCGCGACATCCCCACCGACACCGCAGCCGGCAAGCGCACGCTCGCCGTGCGCCTCGGCGAGGGACCCACTCGGACGCTCTACATCGTGGCCCTGCTGGTGCTGCCGGCGTTCGCCGCCTTCGGCATCGCCATCCGACGCCCGTTCGCCCTCGTGGCTCTGCTCGGCCTGGCGCTCGGTGTGGCCCCGGCCCGACGGGTGCTGGCCCGGGCCCGCGGACGCGACCTGATCCCCGTGCTGGTCCGCACCGGGCAGGTGCAGCTGGCCTACGGGCTGCTGCTGTCCGCCGGCATCGCCGCCGCATGATCGTCGTCGAGGAACGCCAGCACGAGGTCCACGAACGCCTCAGGGCGTTCGGCGTGGCAGGCATGCCCCGCGTCCGGAATGATGCGGACGCTCGCCGGGCCACCCCATGCCTCGGCCATGCGGTGGGCGAGGGCCGTGAACTTCTCGTCGCGCTCACCGGCCACGAGCAGCACGGGCATCGTGAGCTCGTCCAGCCTCGACCAGAGCGATTCCTGGGTGCCCGTGCCGGTGAGGCGCAGGCTGGTGGCCAGGCCCTCGACGGTGTTCTCCAGGCGATCCGCCCGGCCGGCCGCCTCCGGCGAGAGGGTCGCGAAGAGCGGGCCGGCGAGCCAGCGCTCGAGGAACGCCTCGAGCCCGTCGCGCTCGAGACCTTGTGCCAGCTGCTCGTCGGCCGCCCGACGCTCCCGCCGCTCCTCGTCGGTGTCCAAGCCGGCGGTCGCCCCCACCAGCACGAGTCGCGTGACCAGCTCGGGGCGGAGCATGGCGAGGTGCAGGGCCAGGCGCCCGCCCATCGAGTACCCGACGTAGGCGCCTCGACCGCCCGCTTCCCCGAGCCACTGGGCTCCCTGCCACAGGTCGCCGGTGAGGTTCCCCGACCGGCCGTGTCCCGGCGCGTCCACCACGATCACCCGGTGGGCGGCGGAGAAGCGGTGCAGCAGGGGGTCCCACGACCGGCGGGTCTGGGTGAAGCCGTGTACCAGCACCACCGGCGGTCCGTCGCCGCTGGCCTCGGAATGGAGCATCACCGATGACCGTACAGGCCACGTTCGCGGCGACGCTCGTCGACGAATGGCTCCGCGCCGGCGTGCAGGACGCAGTCGTCGCGCCCGGCTCGCGGTCGACGCCGCTGGCCCTGGCGCTGGCGGAGTCGTCGGTGCGGGTGCACGTCCACCTGGACGAGCGGTCTGCGGCCTTCTACGCCCTGGGTCTCGGCCTGGCCAGCGGGCGCCCGGCCATCGTCCTCACCACGAGCGGCACGGCGGGAGCACACCTCCACCCCGCCGTGCTGGAGGCCCACCTGGCCCGCGTGCCGATGGTGGTCTGCACCGCGGATCGTCCTCCCGAGCTGCACCACGTCGGGGCTCCACAGACGCTCGAACAGGGGAGCCTGTTCGGCGGAGCGCTGCGGTGGGCCTTCGAGCCCGGCGTGGCCGACGACGCGGCGAGCGCCACGTGGCGCTCGATCGCCTCTAGAGCGGTCGCCGAGGCCACGACCAACCCGGCCGGTCCGGGACCGGTGCACTTGAACCTGGCCTTCCGCGACCCGCTGGTAGCCACTCCCGACGCGCTGCCGCCCGGTCGTGCGGACGGACGGCCGTGGCACCGGGTGCGCAGCTGGGTGTCGAGCACCGCGCCCGTGCAGGGCGCGGAGCTCTTGAGTGGCCGGCGGGGTGTGGTGGTGGCGGGCCGTGGGGCCGGCGGTGAGTCCCTGGCCGGCCTGGCCGACGCGCTCGGCTGGCCGGTTCTCGCCGCGCCTCGGTCCGGGCTCCGCGGCGGCCGCCATGCCATGTCCGCCTTCGACTCCGTGCTCCGCACCGGCTTCGCGACCATGGACGAGCACCGGCCGGAGGTCGTGCTGCGGGTGGGGGAGCTGCCCGCCTCGAAGGTGCTCGCCGGCTGGCTGGGCGGTCTCGACGTGGAGCAGGTGGTGCTCGACCCCTATGGACGGTGGTCCGACCCGGAGCGCACGGCCAACTACATCCTGCAGGTCGACGCCCGGCCCTTCTGCGACGTGGCTGCGGCGGCCGTCTCCCCGGCGCCCGAGGGATGGGCGCAGCCGTGGTTGGAGGCCGAGCGGCTGGCGCAGGCGGCGATCGACTCCGTCATCGGCAGCCGGCCCGAGGTCAGCGAACCCGGCGTGGCCCGCACCCTTACCCGAGACCTGCCCCACGACACGGTGCTGTTCTCGGCGTCGTCCATGCCGATCCGAGACATCGAGTGGTACGGCCATCCGTCCTCCCGCCTGCAGGTGGAGGCCAATCGGGGGGCCAACGGCATCGACGGAACGGTCTCCACCGCGCTCGGCCTGGCCGCCGCAGGGCAGAGGCGGCCGGTCGTGGCCCTCCTCGGCGACCTCGCCTTCCTTCACGACAGCGGCGGCCTCCTCGGCGCCCGGAGCCGGCCCGGCAGCTGCACCTTCGTCGTGCTCGACAACGACGGAGGAGGCATCTTCTCCTTCCTTCCTCAGGCCTCCGAGGTGCCGGCCGAGCGGTTCGAGCAGCTGTTCGGCACGCCGCACGGTCTCGACCTCGGCGCACTGGCTGCGGTGCACGGCATCCCGGTCACGCGCGTCGACAGGATGGACGATCTGCTGCCTGCCGTCCTCCAGCCCGGGGGAGTGCAAATGGTCCACGTGCGGACCGACCGGGCAGCGAACGTCGCGCTGCACGATTCGATCCATTCGGCAGTGGCCGCCGCGCTCGCCTGACCTCGCCTTCTTGCGCCGACGGCGCGGGTGCGCGACGTTCGACCGAACAAGACGACCACACGGGGGGTCCAGCACATGGCCGAAGCAAGCATCAACAAGGACGGGAACCTGAAGGGGAAGGTGGCGCTCGTCACCGGCGCGAGCCGCGGCATCGGCGAGGCGATCGCCGCCCGGCTGGCGATGGAGGGGGCAAAGGTCGTCGTCTCCGCCCGCACCGTGGAGGCGGGTGACAGCCGGTTGCCGGGCACCCTGGCCGACACGGTGGAGCGCATCATCTCCTCCGGCGGGGACGCCAAGCTCGTCAAGGCGGACCTCGCCGTGGCGGCGGAGCGCGAGAACCTGGTGAAGGAGGCGACCGACACGTTCGGACCCGTCGACATCCTGGTGAACAACGCCGCCATCACCTACTTCACGCCGGTGCAGGAGTTCACCGAGAAGCGCTTCAAGCTGATGATGGAGGTGCAGGTCTACGCGCCGTTCCATCTCGCCCAGCTGGTGATGCCGTCCATGCGGGAGAAGGGCGCCGGCTGGATCATCAACATCTCGTCCGGTGCGGGGATCCACCCGAAGCAGCCCTACGGGGCCGGTCGTGGCGGCACCGTGTACGGCATGTGCAAGGCGGCGCTCGAGCGCTTCACCACGGGTCTGGCTTCGGAGGTGCAGGCCGACGGGATCGCCGTGAACGTGGTGTCGCCAGGTCTGGTGGACACCCCCGGCGTCGCCGTCCACGGGCTCATCAACGAGCAGTCCAAGGACCGCGTGCAGCCGATCGAGTACATCGCCGAAGCCGTGTACCAGCTGGCCTCCGGCGACGCCCAGACGATGACCGGCCGGATCGAGTACGCCGCGCCGTTCCTGCAGTCGATCGGCAAGGAGCCGTCGCAGCTGATCTGACGCACAGGGGGGCCGGCGCGAGCACGCGCGACACTCGCGGCATGCGTCGCGCCGGTCTCCTCTTGCTCGCCGTCGTGGCGATCGTGTCCACCGTGCTGGCGGTGGGGTCTTCCCGCCAGGCGAGCATGGACTCGGAGCTCTCGGCCGGCAGCCCGCGCTCCACCACGTCGACCGTGCGCATCGCGCTGCGCCCGGTCGTGGAAGAACCGTCGACGAGCACCTCCACCACCGAGGCGGACCGGACGGCCGCCATCACCGAGGCGACGATCGCTCCGGCGGCGCCCGCACCGAACCGGCAACGCACCGTCGCGAGCTCGACGACCGTTCCGCCGAGGAACGAGGCGCGACGCCCGGTCGAGGCCGCGCCCACCCCACCTCCGCCTGCCGCCGAGCCACGGTCGCCAGATCGGGAGCCGGCGCCCTCTCCGCCGACACCCGATCCCTTGCCGCCATCCCCACCGTTCGCAGCGACGGCTTCCTCCGTCAGCGAGGTGGACCTGGGTGCGTCCTGGCGCCCCGGGTGTCCTGTCGGCCCGGAAGACCTGCGCATGGTGACCGCCATCCACTGGGGCTTCGACGGAGCCGTGCGCGCTGGGCGTCTCGTGGTGCACGTGGACCAGGTGGACGCCATGACGGCCGTGCTACGCCAGCTGTACGACGCCGGCTTCCCCATCGAACGCATGGAGCCGATCGACGCGTTCGGTGGCGACGACGACGCCTCCATGGCGGCCAACAACTCGAGTGCCTTCAACTGCCGGCCGGTCACCGGCGGCGTCTCGTGGTCGGAGCACTCCTACGGCCGGGCCATCGACGTCAACCCCGTGCAGAACCCCTACGTGAGGGGGTCCACCGTGGCTCCGGAAGCGGGGCGCGAGTACCGCGACCGTCGGGTGCAGCGGCCGGGCATGATCCGGGCCGGCGATGCCGTGGTTCGCGCCTTCCGCGAGCACGGCTACGTGTGGGGCGGCACATGGCAGGCGTGGAAGGACTACCAGCACTTCAGCACCACCGGCCGCTAGCCGTTCGGGGCTTGCCGGGCGGTCTACGGGCGGACGAGGGCAGCCAAGAGGGCCTGCAGCTTCAGCTGCGTCTCGGCCAGCTCGCGCGCCGGCTCCGATCCGGCCACGACACCCACCCCTGCGAACAGGCGCGCCGTGTGTCCCTCGACAAGTGCCGAGCGGATCCCCAGCGCCCATTCGCCATCACCTGAGGCGTCCATCCAACCCACCGGCCCGGCGTATGGGCCCCGCTCGAGCTGCTCGTTGGCCGCGAGCCAGGCCAGCGCTTCGGCGGTCGGAGTGCCGGCCACCGCCGGAGTGGGGTGCAGCCGGGCCACGAGGTCGAGAGCCGACGGGGGTGGCTCGGCCAGGGTGCCATGGATGTCGGTGGCCAGGTGCACCACGTTGCGCAGTGCCATCACGCTGGGCTCATCTGGCACGCGCAGCTCTTCGCAGAGGGGTTCGAGCGCCGCTCGGAGGTTGTCGATGACGACACGGTGCTCGTGGCGCTCCTTGGCCGAGGAGAACATCTCCGCCGCCAGCTCGGCATCGGCGGTCGCGTCCCCGCTGCGGGGATAGGTGCCGGCGAGAGGCTGCGACCGCACCCTGCGCCCGCGCCGGTGGACGAGCAGCTCCGGCGAAGCGCCCACGAACCCGCCCATGGCGAAGACGTAGCAGGACGGGTAGAGCGCGTGGAGCCGAGACGCCACGTCGAGGACGGAGATGCAGCGGTTCGCCCGGACCACGACCTCGCGGGCCACCACGACCTTGGTGAGCTCCCCGCGGTCGATGGCCGAGAGGGCGTCGCGGATCGTCGAGGTCCACTCCTCGTGGGATCGCGGGGACGACAGCTCGAACCCGTCGGGTTGCGGCCGGGGGGTGTCCTCCGCAAGGGGGCCGTCACGCTCGTCGCCGACCTCGCTCTCGGGGCGCACGGTCGTCATCCAGGCCGAGCCGTCACCGAGCACCTGCACCAGGCGACGCGGCACGACGAGCGACGCCGGCGAGGTCGGCTCGAACGGCAGGGCCCCGAGGGCCACGGGCCCCACGCCGTCAGGCGCCGAGCCGTCGGCCTCGATCGAGCGCAGGGACTCGAGCACCGGCTCCGTCGCGCCCGGCTCGCCGAGCCCGCCGCTCAGCTCGATGCGCCGCGCCTCCCCGCGCCCCGCCATGCCGTGATGCTCCTGTTGCCACAAGAAGCCGTCCTGTCCGGCGACCGCGCCGAGCGACACGGTGCCCGGCAGACGCACCGACCGGGCGATCAGGCGCTCGCTCACCGGGCTGCCCTGGTGGCCGTGACCAGCTGGGCCAGGCCTCCGGTGAGGAGCCGACGCTGCACGGCGGCGAAGCCGGCCGAGCGCAGCGACTCGAGCATCACCTGGGGCTCGGGCAGGTACGCGACGGACTTGGGGAGGTAGCGGTAGGCCGCAGGGTCGGAGAGGGCGCCGCCGATGCGGGGGACGACCTTGCCGAAGTAGACGCCGTGGCCGAGCCGCAGCACCGGGTTGGGGGGCTCGGCGACATCCAGCAGGGCAATGCGGCCACCGAGGCGCACGACCCGTCCCAGCTCGCGGAAGAAGCCCTCCAGGTCGACGAAGTTGCGCAGCGCGAACCCGCACGTGACGCCGTCGGCCGCCCCGTCCGGTAGGGGAAGACGAAGTGCGTCGCCCTGCAGCAAGGGAGCGGACGTGCGCGCGTGCTGCAGCATCCCCAGGGACAGATCGACTCCCAGAGGCTCGTAGCCGGCCGCTTGCAGATCCCGGCAGAGGTCGCCCGTGCCCGCCGCGAGGTCGAGCACGCGCCCGCCGGCCGGAAGGGCGAGGCTGGCTACGGTCTTGCGCCTCCAACCCACGTCCATGCGGAAGGTCATGACCCGGTTGACGAGGTCGTACCGCGGGGCGATGGCGTCGAACATCGACCGCACGGCCCGCACCTTCGCCTCACCTTGGGGAAGCGCTTCGGCGGTCACCTGTCGACTTTACGGCGCTCCGGTGGCAAGCCCGGCCCGCGCGCGGCCAAGATGCGACGACTTCAGGGGGAGGGTGCGAGATGACGACCACCAACACGTCGGCTTCGACCGGTACGGAGGGTGCCACGGGGCTGGGCGCCGACGGCGGGAAGGCGGTGCGAGCCTTGTTCCACCGCCAGGTGCTGGCTGACCGGCTGCATCCCGGGGCCGCCCTCGCGGTCTACGAGCAGGGCCGCCTCGTGATCGACGAGCAAGTCGGGTTCGCGGACACCACCACGGGCCGCCCGGTCGAGGCCGACACCATGTTCGTCCTCTTCTCGTCGACCAAGCCGCTCGCGTCGATGTCGGTGCTGCGCCTCCTCGAGCAGGGGAAGCTGGCCCTCGACACGCCGGTCGAGGACCTCTGGCCCGGCTTCGGGCAGAACGGCAAGGCGGCCGTCACCGTCGGCCACGTCCTCACCCATCGCAGCGGCTTCCCGGCCACGCCGGCCACACTGCGCTGGCAGGACTACGGCGACTGGGACAAGGTCGTGACCGCCATGGAGGGCGCGGCGGCCCAGTACGAGCCCGGAACGGTCTCCGCCTACCACGCTCTCAACCACGGGTGGGTCTGCGGTGAGATCGTCCGGCGCGTGGACGGCCGGGACTTCCCGCAGTTCCTCCGGGAGGAGATCACCGGCCCGCTCGGCATGGACGACACCTACGTCGGGCTGCCGGCCGAGCTCGAGCCCCGCGTCTCCAAGCTCCACGCCATGGAGGACGTCGACGTGGCCGGGGGCGGCACGGTGCGCACGTTCAACCGGCCCGAGGTGCATCAGGCCGTGGTGCCGGCCGGCTGCGGGATCGCCACAGCACGGGACATGGCCCGCTTCTATGCCTGCATGCTCAACGGCGGCGAGCTCGACGGCGCCCGCATCCTCCAGCCCGAGACGGTCGAGCTGGCCACCGCGATCGCGGTCGACGACGACTTCGACCGCACGTTGCAGATGAACATGCGCAGAGGAACCGGCTTCAACCTCGGCGGGCTCAGCACCGGCGCCTCCGGGGCGGACCTGTCCGGGGCGGCCCGCATGGGGCGCTCCACCACGGCCTCCAGCTTCGGGCACGGCGGCGCCGGCACCTCGATCTGCTGGGCCGACAAGGACCTCGACGTGGCCGTCGTGTTCATTCCCAACGGCTACCGCAGCAGCGGTCTCGCCGGCGGGCCGAACCTCATGGTGCAGCGTTGCGCTGACATCTCCGACGCCGTCCGAGCGGCCTGCCAGTAGGTCGCGGCGCGCTACGGTCCGGCGTCACTACCAAGGGGGAACCACACGTGGACATCGTCGAGGAGACCGTCGAGCGCGGCGTCATCGAGCGCCGCTTCGACCTGAAGGTGGCGGAGGACGTCGTCCCCGGCATCCACTGGCTGCCCGAGGGAGCTACCGGCCCCCATGCAACCGTGCTCCTCGGCCACGGCGGCACCCAGCACAAGCGCACCCCCAACGTGCTGGGCCTGGCCCGCCGCCTGGTGCGCCATCTCGGCGTGGGTGCGGTGGCCCTCGACGCTCCCGAGCACGGGGACCGCATCTCCGACCCGGCCGCAGCCGAGGCGGCGCGTGAGGGCCTCCAGCAGCGCATCGCCGCCGGGCGCGGCGGGGACGGTCCGGCCCTGGGCACCGAGGAGCGCATGCGCGCCATTGCCGAGCGCACGCCCAAGCACGTCGCCGAGTGGCGGTCACTCATCGACGACCTCTCCACGAACGAGCAGTGGGCGGGTGGCCCCTTCGGCTGGTGGGGCGTGTCCATGGGCACGAGCCACGGTCTCCCGCTCGTGGCCGAGGAGCCCCGCATCACCGCCGCCGTGCTCGGCCTCAACGGCCTGCGCCCGGGCAGTGAGCACATGGCCGATCTGGCGGCGAAGGTCTCGGTGCCCGTGCTCTTCCTGTTCCAGTGGGACGACGAGCTCATGACCCGTGAGTCGGGCCTGGCGCTGTTCGATGCGTTCGGCACTGCGGAGAAGACGATGCACATCAACCCCGGTGGGCACATCGGCATGCCTGCCTTCGAGCGCGACGCGGTGGAGGCCTTCTACGTCCGCCACCTCCGCGTCGGCTGAGGAGGAGGAGCGACGATGAGCCTCAAGCTGGGCATGCACACGGGTCCGCAGGACCTCGAGATGGACGAGCTGCTCCGACTCTGGAAGCGGGCCGACGAGGCCGGCTTCCACTGGGTCTCCGTGTGGGACCACTTCTATGCCAACCCGCTGCGCTCCCGCGAGGATCCGTGCTTCGAGGGGGTGGCGGCCATGGCCGCTCTGGCCGCGGTCACCTCGCGGGTGCAGGTCGGGTGCCTGGTCTTCTGCGCGCTGTTCCGCACGCCGGGGCTCCTGGCCAAGGCGGCCGTCACCATCGACCACATCTCCAACGGGCGCGCTCAGATCGGCATTGGGGCCGGCTGGTTCAAGGAGGAGTTCGAGGACTTCGGGTACGCCTTCCCGCCGCTCGGTGAGCGCCTCTCGCAGATGGAGGAAGCGGCCCAGATCGTTCGTTCGCTGTGGCGTGACCCGGCTACGAGCTTCCACGGCAAGTACTACGACATCGAGGGCGCGGTCGGCTCCCCGAAGCCCATCAACCCGAAGATGCCTCTGTGGATCGGCGGCAGCGGTGAGAAGCGCACCCCCCGCATGGCGGCACAGCACGCGGACGGCTTCAACATGCCGTACCTGCCTCCCAAGCTGGTGAAGCGCCGGCTCGACACGCTGGCCGAAGGCTGCGAGCGCTTCGGCCGCGACCCGTCGGAGATCCAGACGAGCGTGAACCTGCACTTCCGGATGGGCGCGGGCGGAGGCCCGGAAGCGTCCGACCAGGCGGCTCGGGCCAACGCCGGTGCGCTCGTCGGCGGGTCTCAGCAGGTGATCGATCGCCTGGGCGAGTACGCCGAGGTCGGGATCCAGGGCGTCAACATCGCGCTTCGACCGCCGGTGGACTGGGACGCCCTGGAGACCTTCATCTCCGAGGTCATGCCGGTGTTCCACAGCTGACCCTGGCGGCGCACACCACGCCGGTCAGGGGCGGAGGAACGCTCCGAGGGCGGCCGCATACATCCCCGGGTCGGCTGCACCGGTGAGCTCACGAGCGGAGTGCATGGCCAGCTGCGGTGCTCCGATGTCGACCGTGGCCATGCCGAGGCGGGCGGCGGTGATGGGACCGATGGTGGACCCGCACGGCATGTCGTTGCGCGACACGAAGTGCTGCACGGGCACGCCGGCCCGCCGGCACGCGCCCGCGAAGACCCCCGCCGAGTGGGCGTCGGTGGCGTAGCGCTGGCTGGCGTTGGTCTTGATGACCGGGCCGCCGTTGAGCTCGATCCAGTGGCCCGGCTCGTGGCGCTCGGAGTAGTTCGGGTGGGTGGCGTGGGCCATGTCGGCCGACGCGCAGACCGAGCCGGCGATGCCTCGGCGCAGGTCCTCGACGCCGCCGCCCAGGCCGGCGACGATGCGCTCGAGGAGCACCTCGACGATCGTGCTGCCCGCTCCCTCTTGTGACACCGAGCCGATCTCCTCGTGATCGAAGAGGGTCACCATGGCGGGCGTCGCGGGTGCGCCCCCGGCGACGAGTGCGTCCAACGCAGCCCAGCTCGAGCAGAGGTTGTCGAGGCGCGGCGCGCTGAGCAGCTCCTCGTCCCGCCCGATCAGCCGGCTGGGCGTGAGGTCGTGCACCATGATCTCCCAGGCCGCGATGTCGCTCGCGTCCACGCCCAGCTCCGACGCGAGGAAGCTCCTGAAGTCGCCTTCGCGCCACTCGCCGACGCCCCACACCGGCGTCAGGTGGGCCTGCGCGTTGAGCTTGAGCCCGGCCGAGGTCACCTCCCGGTCCAGGTGGATGGCGAGCTGGGGGATGCGCAGCACGGGGCGGTCGACGAGCACGAGTCGCGTCGACCCGTCGACCAGCCCCACCCGGCCCGAGAGGCCGAGGTCGCGGTCGAGCCACGAGTTGAGCAGCGGTCCGCCGTAGACCTCCACGCCGAGCTGACGGGCTCCGGCGCGACCGGTGTCGGGACGGGGCTTGACCCGGAGGTTCGGGCTGTCGGTGTGGGCGCCGATGAGGCGCCAGGGGGCGGCGGGCTCGCCTCCCGCCGGCACCGTCCAGGCCACCAGGCTGCCGTCCCGGACCACGTAGTGGCTGCCGCTCGGGTCACCCCAGGCGCGGCGCTCGTCGAGCCGGGTGAAGCCGGCGGCGTCGAGCAGATCGGCCGAGGTCGAGACGGCGTGGTACGGGGAGGGCGAAGCGTCGATGAAGGCGCACAGCCGGCGCACGGCGTCGAGGTCGGGTGTCGTCACCCCAAGAGGATGCCCGCTCTACGAGGGCAGTGCGGTCACCTCCCGCTACAGGAGACCGAGCTCCCCCCGCACCTCGCGGAACAGGTTCACCAGCCGGCCCGCTTCGGTGCCGGCCACGAGGGGCTGCACCCGCACGCCGGCCATCGAGGCGCCGGCGCGCAGCACCATCCTCTGGAAGTCGGGGCGCCGCCGGAGCCCGTCGAGCAGCTCCCGGCGCCCCTCGATGATGAAGAAGCCGACCACCCCGTCGACCGCGCCGCCGTCGAAGAAGAACGGCTTGAAGGAGTCGATCACCGCGTCGGCCAGCATCTCGCCCAGGAAGCGCGATGCCTCGGTGAAGGCGTCGACCGCGAGCCCCTCCCTCCCCGGGTGCACCGTGCCGAACGACAGCAGCAGCGCCCCGCTGACGTGGTGGGGGTGCGTATCGGGCTCGATGAGGTCTCCCTCCGGCGTGGCCACCGCTGTCGGGGGAATGGCTTCGCCGCCTTCTCCGGGTTGCAGCGGCCCACCGACGTTGCTGGCTTCGTCCGTCATCGCGTGATCCTGTCACGACCGCTACGGTCCCGGCGTGGTCAACCGACTCGTTCTGTGGGACATCGACGGCACGCTCATGCGAGCCGGGGCGGTGGCAGGCGAGATCTTCAGCACCGCCGTAGAGCATGTGGTGGGCCGCCACCCCGGCGAGCACCAGGTGCTGATGGGGGGCAAGACCGACCCCCAGATCGCCCTGGAGATCCTCGCCGCCATGGGCATCGAAGCCGGACCGGGCCACGAGCACCTTCCGCTCGTGGTGGGTCGCCTGGAGGCCGAGCTGGCCGGTGCGGTCGACCTGATCCGGGAGAAGGGCGTGGTGCTCCCTGGTGTGCGCGAGCTCCTGGCCACGCTGGCGGCTGATGACGACGTCGCCCAGAGCGTGCTCACCGGCAACACGGTGGTGAACGCAGCCACCAAGCTGGCGGCGCTGGAGCTCGACCAGTGGCTCGACCTCGAGATCGGTGCCTACGGCAGCGACGACCCCGATCGCCTCTCGCTCGTGCCGGTAGCGCTGGCTCGCGCTGCAGACCTCCGCGGCCGAACGTTCCGACCGGAGGAGGTCTGGGTGATCGGCGACACCCGGCACGACCTGGCCTGCGCTCGTGCCGCGTCCGCCCGCTGCCTGCTCGTTCGCACCGGCCACCTGGCCCTGGGCGACGAGTGCGCCGCGGCCGATGCGATCCTCGACGACCTGGCCGACGTGGACGAGGTGCTCCGGCTCATCCGCTCCTGAAGGGCTAGGAGCGGGCCGGGACCCGGATGGCGTCGATCGAGGCCATCTCCTCGGCGCTGAGCTCGAAGTCGAAGACGTCGAAGTTCTGCTCGCGGTGCACGGGGTTGCTGGAGCGGGGGATCGGCGAGACCTTGTCCTGCTGGAGCAGCCAACGCAGCGCAACCTGCTGGGGCGTCTTGGCGTGGGAGCCGGCGATGTCGGCCAGCACGGGGGACTTCATGCCTTCACCCCGGAGCGGGGAGTACGCAGTGATCATCACGTCGCTGGTGCGGCCGATGTCCAGCAGGGTGTTCTGGGTGCGGCCCGGCTGGTAGGGCACCTGATCGGCCAGGAGGCGGACCCGCTCCATGGCCTCGAGCAGGAGCGGCGCCCGGAAGTTGCTGACGCCGAGGTGGCGGACCTTGCCGGTCTGCTGCACCCCGGCCATGGCGTCGAGCGTCTCCGCCAGGGGGATGTCCTCCGACGGCCAGTGGATCAGCAGCAGGTCGACGTAGTCGGTGCGGAGGCGGCGGAGGCTGTCGTCGACCGCCGGGCCCACCTTGTCGCGGGCCAGCGAGTCGCGAACGATCTTGGTGGTGAGGAAGATGTCCTCCCGGGCCACGCCGCTCTGCTCGATGGCGGCGCCGACCTCCGACTCGTTCCGGTAGGCCTGGGCGGTGTCGATCTGGCGGTAGCCGATCTCGAGCGCATGACGGGTGGCTTCCTGGGCCTCGGCACCTGACAGCTCCCACGTGCCGAACCCCAACGCCGGCACCTTCACACCCTGGACTTCGATCTCCATCGCGGGACCATACCCCTCGTAGGGTTGGGCGATGGCCGCTCCAGTGCACTGCGTCGGGTGCGGCCAGACGGTCGACAAGTGTCGGGGGAAGTGCGGTCGAGCGGACGGACCGCAGCGGTTCTGCGCAGCCTGCGGCCGGCGGCTCAGCGAGGTGGTGGTCGTGCCGGGTTCGGTGGCCGCATGGTGCCGCGACCACGGCCTCGTCGAGGGCTGACCGCTCTCAGGAGGGCTGCGGACGAGCCGGCGCTATCCCTCGAGCGGCGTGTCGCAGTGCTTGCAGCGCGGGTAGGCGCGTGAGGTCGGGCGGTCGCACGCCGGGCACCGGTAGACCTCGATCTCGCGGCGGCGGAGGCGCCCGATGGCGGAGACGACCATGCCACCGACGGCGATGACGATGAGCAGCTCGAGCACGTCGCGGATGAGGACGTCCCCCGGCACCGCGCCTCAGGCCTCACCGAGGGCCACCGAGCTGGCCCACCGGTAGTCGGGCTTGCCCGACAGCGAGCGGCGCACCGCGTCCACGATGACAAGAGCGCGCGGCAGCTTGTACCCGGCGAGGTGCGCTCGACCGTGCTCCTGCAGGGCCTCGAGCGTCGGGGGTTGGTCCGCCGACCTCGGCTGCACGACGGCCGTCACCCGCTGGCCCCAGCGCTCGTCGGGAGTGCCTACCACCACCGCATCGAACACCGAAGGGTGGGCCTTCAGCACCGCCTCCACCTCTTCGGGGAAGACCTTCTCGCCGCCCGTGTTGATGGACACCGAGCCCCGGCCGAACAGCACGATGGCGCCGTCGGCGGCGACCGTGCCGAAGTCACCCGGAATGGCCCACCGGACGCCGTCCACGACGGGGAAGGTGGCCGCAGTACGGGCGTCGTCGTTGTGATAGCCGAGCGGGATGCGGCCCCGTCGAGCGACGCGGCCCACGGCTCCGGATCCGGCAGTCACCGGCTGCAGGTCGTCGTCGAGCACGGCGGTCTCCTCGGTGACCCGGAACCGCGGCGGCCCGCTGCTGCATCCTGGCGTAGCCAGCATCTGGCCCTGACCACCGGTCTCCGATGCGCCGTAGCCATCCGAGACCACGGCGTGGGGCAACAGCTCGGCGAACTGGTCCTTCAGCGTGCCCGAGAGGATGGCGCCGCCGGACAGGACCCCGGACAGGCACGACAAGTCCCAGCGGTCGGGGTGCGTCTGCAGGGTGTCCAGCAGCGGACGGGCGATGGCGTCGCCGATGATCAGCATCAGGCTCACGTCGTGTGCCTGCACCGTGTCCCAGATGCGCTCCGGCACCACGGTGCGCCCGCCGGCGAGCACGACGGTGCCGCCACTGAGCAAGGTGCCGAGGGCCAGCCACTGCGCGGCCCCGTGCGCAAGCGGCGAGGCCGGCAACATCCGCACCCGACCTCGCCGGGCCCGTTCCCGGAGGTCGTCCGGCTCCTCGATCGGCTCACCCGCCGGGTTCCCGCCGCTCATCGCACTGAAGAAGATGTCCTCGTGGCGCCAGACGACGCCCTTGGGCGGGCCGGTGGTGCCTCCGGTGTACAGCACGTAGCGGTCGTCGGCCGAGCGCGACGGGAAGTCCCGGCCCGGGGCCGCCCCCGCCAGCCGTGCTTCGTAAGCTTCGCCCACCGCCAGGCTCGTCAGCCGCCCGCCGAGCGTGGCGCGCACCTCTTCGACGAGTGACGTCATCTCGGGCTGGTGGATCACGAGCCGGGCGCCGGCGTCGTCCAGGAGGTACCGCAGCTCGCCGGCGAGGTAGCGGTAGTTGACGTTGACGGGCACCGCCCGCAGCTTGAACGCGGCCAGCATCGCCTCGAGGTACGCCGTGTCGTTGTACAGAAGCAGCCCGATGTGGTCGCCGGCTCCCACACCCACGTCGCGCAGCACATGGGCGAGGCGGTTGGCCCGGTCCTCCAGCTCGCCATAGGTCAGGCGGCGGTGGGGGGCGACCACCGCGGTCTTGCCGGGCACGGTGTCCGCCACGATCTCGAAGAGGTCGGCGAGGTTGAAGGCGGGCGGGCGGTTCACCGGCCGCCGACGCTATCGCCGCTTCAGCGGAACCAGATCCGCCCGTGGTCGCGGCTCTGGGGGTGCACCAGCAGCGCCAGCTGGGCGCCACCGAAGAGCAGGGCCAGCAGGCCGCCACCGAAGTAGCTCAGGAACGAGCGCAGCAGCGTGGGTAGCGGGAGGAAGGGGAGCACCCGGTAGAGGAACGGCAGCAGCGCGAGCACGGACAGCGCGATGCCGAGGTGCCAGGCCCACTTCCGCTCGTTGGCGATGCCGTAGCCGGCCGCGACGTGGGCGCCGATGAGCAGGAGGCCGAAGATGCCGATGCGGCCGTACAGCAGGAAGCCCAGCACGATCGAGACCGCCTCGAAGTACAGCAGGAAGACCCCGATCACCAGGGTCTGGGGCTGTGACTGGTTCACCCAGCGGCGGGTCTGCATCCGTTCAGTCTGACAGGGCCCGTACCGGTATCGTCCGGCGCCCCGACCCCACCGTCGCCCGGAGCTGCCCGCAGGCCGCGTCGATGTCGTTCCCGCGGTTGCGGCGGACGGTGGCGTTCACGTCCAACGCCGTCAGCCAGCCTCGGAAGGTGCGCACGTCCTCGGCGGCCGTCCCAAGCGTGGGAAAGCCGGGAGTGCGGTTGAGGGGGATGAGGTTCACGTGGGCGCCGAGCCGGCGGGCGATGGCGGCCAGCTCGGCCGCGTCGGAGTAGCGGTCGTTCACGCCGTCGATGAGGGCCCACTCGATGCTCATCCGCCGTCCGCCCGCGGCCAGGTACTCCGCGCAGGCCGCCTCCACCTCGGCCAGGGGGTAGCGCCGGTTGAGCGGCACCAGCTGCTCACGGAGGTCGTCGTTGGCCGCGTGGAGAGACACGGCGAGGGTCACGGGCAGCGCCTCCTGGGCCAGGCGACGGATCCCAGGCACCACCCCAACGGTGGAGACGGTGATGTGCCGGGCGGACAGGCCGAGGTCGCCATGGATGCGCTCGACGGCCTCCCAGGTGCGGTCGTAGTTGGCCAGCGGCTCGCCCATGCCCATGAAGACCACGTTCGAGAGACGTCGACCGGCCTCGGCCGCGGCCCTCCGAGCGTGCACCGCCTGCTCCACGATCTCGCCGGTGGACAGGTTGCGGTCGAAGCCCGCCTGCCCCGTGGCGCAGAAGCTGCACGCCATGGCGCAGCCGGCCTGGCTGGAGACGCAGACGGTGGACCGGCCCGGATAGTGCATGAGCACGGTCTCCACCTCGCGGCCGTCCGCCAGCCTCCAGAGCCACTTGGCGGTCTCGCCGCCGTCACTGATCGACTGGTGCGCCAGCTCCAGTGCCGGGCGGAAGTCCGGGTGCTCGGCGAGGTGCCTGCGCAGCGCCTGCGGCAGGTTGGTCATCTCTGCCGGCTCGGCGCCCCGCTGGTACAGCGCCTCCCAGACCTGGTCGGCCCGGTAGCGCGGCTCGTCGTCGAGCACGGTCGCCAGGCCTTCGCGCGTCAGGTCGTAGCGGCTTCCCACATGTCCAGGCTACGGGTAGAGGTGGGTACGGTGGACGGCGATGGCATCGGCCCCGCCACCGCCGCCCGCACTCGGCGGGGACCAGCCGCACGAGCATCATCACCGCAACATCCAGGGGGGCGCCGCCCGTGCCGCCGTCTTCGGAGTGAGCGACGGGTTGGTGTCGAACATGGCCCTGGTGCTCGGTGTCGCCGGCGCTGGTCCGGCTCCGTCGGTGGTGCGCCTGGCAGGGATCGTCGGCCTCCTCGGGGGAGCGTTCTCGATGGCGGCCGGGGAGTACGTCTCGATGAAGGCGCAGTCCGAGCTGCTCGAGCGCGAGCTCGACCTCGAGCGCATCGAGCTCGAGCGACGCCCGGACAACGAACGGCGGGAGCTGTCGCACATCTACCGCAGCCGCGGCGTGGACGCCGAGGTGGCCGACCAGATGGCCGCGCACATGATGCGCAACCCCGACCTCGCGCTCGAGACGCACGCGCGAGAAGAGCTCGGCATCGACCCGTCGAAGCTGGGCGCGCCGCTCGCCGCCAGCGTGTCGTCGTTCGCCTCCTTCTCCGTGGGCGCCGCCGTGCCGCTGCTGCCGTGGTTCCTGGCCGCCGGCGGGGCCGCCACGGTGACCTCCATCGTGCTCGGCATGGTTGCGGCCGTGGCCATCGGCTGCGTGCTGGCCCGGTTCACGGGCCGATCGCTCGTGCGGGGCGGGGCTCGGCAGGCCCTGATCGCAGCGCTTGCGGCCGGAGTTCCCTACGCGATCGGGTCGGCGGTCGGGGTCACATCTCCGGTGTAGGCCCGGTCGACGTGGTCCACCTCGAAGCCGAGGTCGCGGTAGAGGTGCACGGCGCGCTCGTTGCCCGCGTCCACGTAGAGCATCCCCACCCGTAGGCCCTTGGCGGCGAGGTGGTCGAGCCCGGCCAGCACGAGCGCCCGCCCGAGTCCCTGGCCGGCGTGGTCGGGGTCGGTGGCGATGACGTAGATCTCACCGAGGGGCGGCGCGTTGTCGGCGTGGACCTTGGTCCAGCAGAAGCCGGCCAGCACACCGTCGCGCTCGTGGAGGAGGAAGCCGTCCGGGTCGAACCACGCCTCCGCTTGTCGCGCCTTCAGGGTCTGGAGGGTCCAGCCACCCTGCTCCGGGTGCCACGAGAAGGCCCGGTTGTTCACGTCCAGCCAACGCTCGTCGTCCTGCCCGGGCACGAACGCTCTCAGCTCCAAGCGCTGCCGGGGCGTGCCGTCGACGGGCACCGGCAGCGGACGGCGCATCTGCAACAGGTCGCGACCGCGTTGGAGCCCGACCGCGGCGGCCATGCGGTCGTGCAGCTCGGTCGGCTTGGGCACCCAGAGGTGCACATGCCCGCCGCCCTGGCCGGCCACGACACGGAGGGTGCCGGCGAGGAGGTCGGTGCCGATGGCGATGCCGTCGGCCTCGCGGTGGTGGGGATCGATCACCACCTCGATCGCCCAGCTGCCGCTTCCGTGCGTGACCTGGGCGTAGCCCACGGGATGCGGGTGCCCGGGCTGCCAGGCGATCACGCCCGCAAAGCCGGAGCGGCCGCCGAGCACCAGGTCGATCCACTGGTGCTCGCCGAGCGGGCGGTGGCCATCGGCTGCGGCGGCCACCTCGAGGAGGTCGGTGACGGCCGCCACGTCCGCGGGCTGGAGCGACCGCAGGACCTCGAGTCGGTGCACGACCCCGGACAGTAACGTGCGCGGTCGTGGCCCGACCCCGTTCGCCGAGGGGGCGTGCTCGTGAGACCGCCCAGCGCCTCGCCACCGAGCATCCCGGTACGCCCGCCGAGCTGTGCGCACTGGTGCACGACGACGCGTTCCAGCTCCTGGTGGCGACGATCCTCTCGGCCCAGTCCACCGACGCCACCGTGAACAAGGTCACCCCGGCGCTGTTCGCCCGCTACCCGGACCCGGCCGCCCTGGCCGCCGCCGACCTTGTCGAGCTCGAGCAGCTGATCCACGCCACCGGCTTCTTCCGGGCCAAGGCGCGCAGCCTGTGCGGCATGGCGACCGCCCTGGTCGAGCGCTTCGACGGGGAGGTGCCGCCGGCCATGGAGGATCTGGTCACCCTGCCGGGCGTCGGCCGCAAGACCGCGAACGTGGTGCGCAGCGTCGCCCTCGGCCTGCCCGGCCTGGCCGTCGACACCCACGTTGGTCGCCTCAGCGTGCGCCTGGGCCTCACCGGCGAGACCGACCCCGTGAAGGTGGAGCACGAGCTCAACGCCTTGATCCCCGCCGCCGAGCGGGGGCTGTTCAGCCTGCGGCTCATCCTCCACGGCCGCCAGGTGTGCGTCGCCCGCCGGCCCCGCTGCGAGGACTGCGTGCTGAACGACTTCTGCCCCAGCTCCCGCGCCTGACAAAGGTGGTTGCTTTGCTCGATGTCCTCGCTCCTCACGTCGCTTCCGGGGCGATCCCCGGGCTCGTCGCCGTCGTGGCTCGCGGCGATCTCGTCGACGTGACCGTGCTCGGCGATCTGGCGGTTGGAGGCGCCCCGATGCGTGAGGACTCGCGGTTCCGGATCGCATCGGCGGGCAAGCCCTTCACTGCAGCCGCCGTCCTCCTGCTCGTGGCCGACGGGACGGTGGCGATCGACGAGCCGGTGGACGAGCTGCTGCCAGAGCTCGCCCACCCTCGGGTGCTGCGCGACGCCAGTGGCCCGATCGACGACACCGTGCCGGCCGATCGGTCGATCACCGTGGGCGACCTGCTGCGCTCGACGAACGGACACGGGTTCCCGGGGGACTTCTCGGCGCCCGTCGTCTCGATGCTGTTCGAAAGGCTGCAGCAGGGCCCGCCGCGTCCGCAGGCGTATCCGCCGCCGGACGAGTGGATGGCCACCCTCTCGGAGGTGCCGCTGCTCCACCAACCGGGCGAGGGGTTCACCTACAACACCGCGTTCGACATCCTCGGCGTGCTCGTGGCCCGGGCCAGCGGGCAGCCGTTCGCCGAGTTCGTGCATCGACGCATCTTCCAGCCGCTCGGCATGACCGACAGCGGCTTCGCGTTCGGGCCGAGCACCGAGGGTCGAGTGACCTCGGCGTACCGCCGCGGCGACGACGGTGAGCTCGAGCTGGTCGATGGTCCGGATGGCCAGTGGGGGGTGGAGCCTGTGTTCGCCTCCGGCGCCGGAGGCTACGTGTCCACCGCGGCGGACCTGCTCGCGTTCCATCGGATGCTGCTGGCCGGCGGCGACGGCCTCCTACCTCGTGAGCTGGTCTCGGCCATGACTTGCGACCAGCTGACCCCCGCGATCCGGGCGACCGACAGCATGTTCCTGGATGGCCAGTCGTGGGGCTATGGGTGCGGGGTCGACATCGAGGTCCGCAACCCCTGGAACGTGACGGGCCGCTACGGCTGGGTCGGCGGCACCGGCACCTCGGCGTACGCGGTGCCGAGCGATGGAAGTGTCGCCATCCTGCTCACCCAGGTCGAGCTGGGCGGCCCGCAGGGCAGCAGCGTCCTCGAGTCCTTCTGGGCCGGCGCCGCGGCGATGCTCGGCCACGGGTCCTAGCGAGGCCGAGAACTCAGGCCGCCGGCGGGGCCGCCGGACCGTGTAGCTGGCGCTCGACCGGCACACTTCGCTTGACATACGAACATCTGTTCGCTACGATTACGGCAGGCGCTCGGGACCGGCCGACAGGTCCCCTCGAGAAGTCCACTGGCCGCTGCGGCGGTCCCCCGTCAGGGAGCTGTCGGCATGACCGACGATGGAGACGTAAACCGATCGCTGAGCGCGAACGGGGTCGATGCGTTCGTGGCCGTTCTGGCTGCGGCCGAT